>CAITYE010000299.1 GCA_903896535.1 uncultured Paracraurococcus sp. | reverse complement strand
GCCAGACGGATGGTACCGTCTGGCACGCACCACTCGCCATTGATTTGGTGGGCCGATTCACCCGACGCTGGGTACCAAGCGTCGGGATCGGACCACTAGAGCGCGATGCGTTGAGGCGGAATCGCCGAAGGCGCTGAATCGCGCGATCCAACACATGCTAGAGCGGGCTGCGTGAACGTATGTGAACGCAGCATGCTCTAGAGCGTGCTGCGCTGAGGCGGGATCGACGGAAACGCTGAATCCCGCGACCAAACAGACGGTAGAGCGGGGAGTGTGAGCGAATGCGAACGCGGCACGCTCTAACGCATCGCCCCGCCAGCGTCGGCGGCTGAGGTCCGTTACCGGCGGGGTTGATCGGGCTCGGCGCGGGCCGGGTCCTCCGGCCAGTTATGCTTTGGATAGCGCCCCCGCATATCCTTGCGGGCATCCTGCCAGCCGCCCCGCCAGAACCCGGCCAGATCGCCCGTCACCGCGATCGGCCGCCCGGCGGGGGAGAGCAGCGCCACTTGCAGCTTCACCCGCCCTTCCGCCAGCGGCGGCAGGCCAGCCAGGCCATAGAGGTGCTGGGCGCGCGCCTCCAGCGTCGGCACCTCCCGGGCGTAGTCGATGGCGGCGCTGCGTCCGGCCGGCAGCGGCAGGCGCGCCGGCAGGGCAGTATCCAGCCGCTGACGCTGCGGCCAGTCCAGCCGGTGCAGCAGGATCTCCGTCAGACCTAGCCCGGCCAGTTCAGCAAGCTTCGACAGCCCATGCAGATGCGGCGCCAGCCAGTCCTGCACCGTCGCGCCCAGGGCGGTATCCGCAAGATCGGGCCAGGCGTCCCCTTCCACCTGGCGCAGCCAGCCGATCCGCGCCTGCACCTGCCGCGGCGCCTCGGTCCAGGGCAGGTCGCGCAGACCCCGCGCCGCCACGGCTTCCGCCAGCGCGGCCGCCACGGCCGCCGGCGTGGCGTGCGGGATGGTCGTCTCCTCCAGCACCAGCGGGCCGAAGCGCAGGCGCCGCCGCGCCAGCACGGCGCCGGCCCGGGCATCGAAGCTCGCCCCCTCCTCGCGCCGGAAGCGATCCGGGAAACGTTCTTCCAACATGGCACGCTCGATCGGCGCGGCCATGCGGATACGCGCCTCCGTGCCTTGGAGCGCGAGGTCGGCCACGGCCAGCAGCGGGGCCTTGGCCAAGGGGTCGGTCACGGCCAGACGCGCCCCCTGCCCGCTCGCCAGCCGGAAGGCACCATCCATCACGCCGCGCTTGGCGGCGATCCGGTCGGGGAAACCGGCGGCGAGCAGCGCACCGGCATCCCCCCCGGCCACCACCCCCGCGCCGACGCCAAGCCGGCGACGATGCAGCGTCGCATTACGGCGGATGCGGTGCAGCGTCGCGCGGTCCGCCGCAGGATCATCGCCCCCCGCCAGCAGATCGAGCCGCGCCTGGATATCAGCCGGCGGCTCGCGCCCGCGCAGCGGATCGCGCTCCTCCAGCAGCGCCGCCAGATCGGCGGCCAGTGCGCGCTCCGGCGGCGTGGCGGCTTCGACCAGCAGCCGCGCGAGCCGCGGATGCGTCCCGAGCCCGGCCATCCGGCGACCGATCGCGGTGATCCGCCCCGCCGCATCCAGGGCGTCGAGGTCCTGGAGCAGCGTCCGCGCCGCCGCCATGGCCCCGGCCGGCGGCGGGTCCAGCCAGCCGAGATCGGCCGGCGCAGCGCCCCAGGCAGCGAGGTCGAGGGCGAGACCCGCCAACTCGCTTTCCAGGATTTCAGGTCGGTCAGCTGCAGCGAGGCCGCGATGCATGGCCTCTGACCACAGCCGGATGGCAACGCCAGGCGCCGTGCGTCCCGCCCGTCCCGCCCGCTGTTCGGCGGCTGCCTTGCTGATACGGACGGTGACCAGACGGCTGAGACCGCTGGCCGGATCGAGCCTTGGCGCCCTGCGAAAGCCACCATCGACCACGATCCGCACACCGGGGACGGTCAGCGAGGTCTCGGCGATCGCGGTCGCCAGCACGACCTTCCGCCCTTCGGCGGGGGCCAAGGCACGGTCCTGTTCGGCCACCGGCAGTTCGCCATGCAGCGGCAACACGGTGGCCGGCACGCCTGCCAGCGCCTCGGCAGTGCGGCGGATCTCACCCCAGCCCGGCAGGAAGGCCAGGACATCGCCTGGATGCTCACGCAACGCCGTCCGGATGGCGGCGGCCATCGCCGCTGGCAGCTCCTTCGGGTCGGCCAGATCGCGGGCGCGATGCGCGAGCGTGACCGGAAAAGCCCGGCCCAGCGATTCGATGCAGGGCGCGCCACCGAGCAGCCCGGCGAAGGCGGCGCCATCGAGCGTCGCCGACATCGCCAGCAGCCGCAACTCCGGCCTCAGGCCCCGTTGCAGATCGAGGCAGAGCGCGAGCGCGAGATCGGTATCGAGGTTGCGCTCATGCGCCTCATCGAACAGCACGCCGGCGACGCCTTCGAGGCCGGGATCACCCTGCAGGCGTCGCACCAGCAAGCCCTCGGTGACGACCTCGACACGCATCCGCGCGGAACCAAAGCGGTCCAGCCGGGTGGCCAGGCCGATCGTCTCGCCGAGCGGCTCCCCAAGCAGCTCCGCCATCCGCCGGGCAGCGGCGCGCGCGGCGACCCGGCGTGGCTCCAGGACCAGCAGCTTGCCGCCCGCGGCCCAGGGCTGGTCCCGCAGTACCAGTGGCACAAGCGTCGTTTTGCCCGCACCTGGCGGCGCGATCAGCACGGCATTCGGTTGCGCGGCAAGCGCGGCGGTGAGCGCCGGCAGCGCCTCGGCCACCGGCAGATCCATGGGCAACAGCTTCACCGGGCGGAGATAGCAGAGCCCGGCGCGCCGGGCGCGCCTATCGTGCGTCTTCCAGCACCATCTGGGCGCATTTTTCGCCGATCATGATGGACGGCGCATTGGTATTGCCAGTGGTCAGCGTCGGCATGACGGAGGCATCGGCAACGCGCAGCCCGGTGACGCCGCGCAGTCGCAGGCGGCTATCCACCACGCTCGTTGGGTCCTCACCCATCCGGCAAGTGCCGACCGGGTGGTAGATCGTCGTGCCGTATTGCCGGTTGAAGGCGAGGAGTTCGGCATCGCTCGTTATCCCGGGCCCAGGCAGGATTTCCTCGACGGTATAGGGGGTGATCGCCGGTTGGCGGAAAATCTCCCGCACCTGCCGGATGCCGGCGGCCAGCTTGCGCGCATCCTCAGGCGCGGCGAGGTAGTTCGGCCGGATCGCGGGCTTCTCGAAGGGGTCGGCCGACTTCGCCATGACCGTACCGCGGCTGTCCGGCTTCACCGGACAGATCGCGCAGGTCATCCCCGGCTTGTCTTCCAGCACGCCGAATTGGCCAAGCGCGTAGCTCGCCGGGGTGAACAGCAATTGCAGGTCGGGCGCCGCCAGCCCTTCGCGGGAGCGGGTGAAGACCTGCGCCGTGGTCACACCGAAGGTCAGCGCACCGCGCCCTAGGCCAAAGAATTTGGCCACCTCCCCCACCAGCCGGACACCGCGGGCGAGTTGGTTGGTGCTCAGCGTATCCTTCACCCGGTGCTGGACACGTGAGACGTAGTGATCCTGCAGATTGGCGCCAACCGCCGGCAGGTCGTGCCGGACCTCGATCCCCAGCGATTGCAGATGTTCCGCCGGTCCGATGCCGGACAGTTGGAGCAGGTGCGGCGAGTTCACCGCGCCGCCCGACAGGATCACCTCCCGCCCCGCCCGCAGCTCGCGCATCTGGCCGTTCTGGCGGAAGGCGACGCCGACGCAGCGGCCGCCCTCGAACAGCAGTCGGGTTGCCTGCGCCTCGGTCTCGACCTGCACCTTGTCGCGCGCCCGGGCCAGGAAGGTGCGCGCGGTCGAGCCGCGCCAGCGGCCAAGCCGCGTCATCTGCGAATAGCCGACGCCCTCCTGCTCCGCGCCGTTGAGGTCGCGCTGGAACGGATGCCCGGCCTGCTGCGCTGCTTCGATGAAACGATGGGTCAGCGGCAGGATGGTCCGGTAGTCCTCGACCTGCAAAGGCCCGTCGCCGCCACGGAACGCCGCGTCGCCCTTCTGCACATAGGTCTCGGACTTGCGGAATAGTGGCAGCACGTCGTCATAGGACCAGCCGCGGCAGCCCATCTGCGCCCAGGTATCAAAATCGGTCGGATTGCCGCGGACATAGAGCATGCCGTTGATGGAGGAGGAGCCACCGAGCGTGCGGCCGCGTGGCCAGCGAATCTCGCGGTTGTTCGAGCCCGGCTCTGGCGTCGTCGTGTAGCCCCAGTTCACCAGCTGCTGGTTCTGCAGCAGCTTCAGCATCGCCGCCGGGATATGGATCCACGGATGCCGATCGGGCGGCCCGGCTTCCAGCAGGGTGACGCGGTGCCCCGCCTCCCCCAGCCGGGCGGCGACGGCGCAGCCGGCTGAGCCGGCACCGATCACCAGATAATCGCAATCCGCCTCGCTCATTCCGCTTTCAACCCGGTCATGGCAACGATCTCCCTCACCACCTGGCGTTCGCGGGTGATGCGCGCGGCAAAGGCCGCAGGACCCTCCGTGACCGGCTCATTGCCGGCGAGCCTGAGCCGATCCCGGGTCAGGGGATCGGCGACCGCGGCCTGCATGGCGGCCGCGATCTTTTCGATGACCGGCGCGGGCGTGCCGGCGGGGGCGAAAAGGCCGTTCCAGCTCGTCAGGTCGAAGCCCGGAAAGCCGCTTTCGGCAATGGTCGGCAGGTTGGCGAGCGTGCCCATCCGCTGACCGCTGGTCAGGGCAAGTCCGACGGCGCGGCCATCCTCGATCACCGGGCGGAGGCTGTTGGCCGTCGCAATGGCCGCGTCGAGCTGCCCGCCGGCGACATCACGCGCTGCCTCGGCGCCGCCGCGATAGGGCAGGTGTTCCAACTGAATGCCGGCGCGATGGGCCAGCAGCGCGCCGGCCAGATGCCCGACCGTGCCAACGCCCGGCGTGCCGTAGGAAAGGCCCGGCCGCTGCTTGGCCAGTGCCAGGAACTCCCCGAGCGTGCGGACGCCGAGCTTGGCGTTCGCCACCAGCACGTAAGGCGCTGAGACCGCCTGGCCAACGGGGGCGAATTGCGCGTCGTAATCCGGCTTCAGGCCCTTGATGATGAAGGGGACAACCAGGAAGCTGAAGGCATCGAACAGCAGCGTGTAGCCATCCGCCGGCGCCTGCGCGACCGCATTGCCGGCGACCGAACCGCCACCGCCCGGCCGGTTCTCGATGACCAGGTTCTGGCCCAGCCCGTCCTGCATCTTCGGCGCCAGCAGGCGCATGACGGTATCGGACTGCCCGCCCGGCGCGAAGGCGACCAGGACCCGCACCGGCCGGCTTGGGAAGTCCTGCGCCCGGGCCGGCCCGGGCAGGCCGAGCGCGGCGGGGGCGGCCAGCAGCCTGCGACGGAGGAACATGGCGTTCAGACGTAGACCGCCTGCATACCGCCCGCCGGGTAGCGGGTGCCGGCGGCAGCCCCGACCGGCACGGCGGCACTGATCCGGGCGACATCCGCCGCGCTCAGGCTAACCGCCAGGCCGCCGAGATTCTCCTCAAGCCGCGGCAGGTACCGGGTGCCTGGGATGGTGACGACGTCCTCCCCCTGCGCCAGGAGCCAGGCGATGCAGAGCTGGGATGGCGTACAGCCCTTCTCGCGGGCGATGGCCTCAACGGCGGCGACGAGCTTGCGGTTGGCGGCGAAATTCTGTTCCTGAAAGCGCGGATGCGCGGCACGGCGGCCGTCGATCTGCGCGAAATCCTGCAGGACGCCGGTCAGGAAGCCACGGCCGAGCGGCGCATAGGCGACGAAGGCGATGCCGAGCGGGCGGGTGGTGGCCCGGGTCTCCTCCGCCTCCTGCCGGTACAGCAGGGAATACTCGGTCTGCACGCAGGCGATCGGATGCACCGCATGGGCGCGGGTGATGGTGGCCGGGCGCGCTTCCGAGAGACCAAGGAAGCGGACCTTGCCTTGCTCCACCAGCTGCTTCATCGCGCCGACCGTCTCCTCGATCGGCACGCCGGGATCGACGCGATGCTGGTAGTAGAGATCGATGTGATCGACGCCGAGGCGCTTCAGCGACGCCTCGCAGGCGGCGATGACGAAGTCCGGCCGACCATTGACGCCGTTCGGGCCACCCGGGTTCTGGGTTTGGCCGAACTTGGTCGCCAACACCACCTTGTCGCGCACGCCCTTCAGCGCGCGGCCGAGCACCTGTTCGTTATGGCCCCAGCCATACATGTCGGAACTGTCGAAGTGATCCACACCAAGGTCGATGGCGGCACGAACCAGCTTCTCCGACGCGGCGTCATCGGCCTCGCCATAGACGCCCGACAGCGACATGCAGCCGAGGCCGATGGTGGCGACCGAGAGCCCAGCTTTGCCCAGGGCACGATGCGGCAGTGTCGGCATTGCGGCTTCCTCCGAGATTGGTCGGGGGAAGCCTAGAGCAATATCCGCTCAGGTGGAATCACCTGCCGCCCATGCGGCCCGGCGCTCAGCCCTCGTCTTTGACCGGGATGCCCTGTTCCTTGAGCATCGATTGCAGCTCACCGGCCTGGAACATCTCCATCACGATGTCGCAGCCGCCCACGAACTCGCCGTTGACATAAAGCTGCGGGATGGTCGGCCAGTTGGCGTATTCCTTGATGCCTTCGCGGATTTCCGCGTCCTCCAGCACGTTCACGCCTTTGAAGGGCGCGCCGATATGGCTGAGGATCTGCACCACGCGTGCGGAAAAGCCGCATTGCGGGAAGACCGGGGTGCCCTTCATGTAGAGGACCACCGGGTTGGCTTTGATGTCGGACTCGATGCGCTCGAAGGCCGGGTTGCTCATGTTCTTTGCTCCTCGCTTGGGGCGTTGCGGGTCATTTTCAGCCTGGCGGCGCGGTCTGCAAGGCCAAAGCATGCAGCACCCCGCCCATCCGCCCTTGCAGCGCGGCATAGACGAGCTGGTGCTGCTTCACACGGCTGAGGCCACGAAAGGCCTCCGAGACCACCGTCGCGGCGTAGTGATCGCCGTCGCCGGCGAGATCTTCTATGGTCACTTGTGCGTCTGGCAAGGCCGCCTTGATCAGCGTCTCGATATCCGCTGGGTTCATCGGCATGGCGGCTCTCTCCCCTCTCCGGCCGGCTCAGGCCATCAGCGCCGGCAGCGTCGCCTCATGCGCCGCGCTCAGCCGAGCCACCGATATGGTCTCACCATCCGGCAACACCAAGGCCTCCCCGCCGCTCCGCCCCAGCGGCAGCGCTGGCACCCCTGCCAGTTGCGCGGCCCGGCAGAAGGCCGCCCCATCGGTGACAGCGACCACGTAGCGGGCCTGATCCTCGCCGAACCAGAAGGCGTGCGGCGCGAGGCCAGCAGGGGGCGCCACGGTCAACTGCGCCCCGGTCGCCCCGGCCATCGCCATCTCGGCCACCCCCACCAGCAAACCGCCATCGGACAGGTCGTGGCAGGCCGCGACCTCGCCGGCCAGGATACGGGCGCGGACAAAATCACCGTTCCGCCGTTCGGCGGCCAGATCGACCGGCGGCGGCGGCCCTGCCTCCTGCCCCGCGATCTCACGCAACCAGAGCGACTGGCCGAGCCAGCCGCAGCTCTCACCGACCAGCACGAGATCGCACCCGGGCGAGAGCGCCAGGCCCACCGCCTGGCCCACATCCGCCAGCACGCCGACGCCGCCGATCGCCGGGGTCGGCAGGATCGCCCGCCCCTCGGTCTCGTTGTACAGCGAGACATTGCCGGAGACGACGGGGAAATCGAGCGCGGTGCAGGCGGCCGACATGCCCCGCACGGCGGCGGCGAATTGGCCCATGATCTCCGGCTTTTCCGGGTTGCCGAAATTCATATTGTCGGTGATCGCCAGCGGCGTCGCACCCACCGCGGTCAAGTTGCGCCAGGCCTCGGCGACGGCCTGCCGGCCGCCTTCCTCGGGGTCCGCCAGGCAATACCGCGGCGTGCAATCGGTGGTCATGGCCAGGGCCCGCTGATGATCCTCGATCCGCACCACGGCGGCATCTGCGGCGCCGGGCCGGCGCGCGGTCTGCCCGCCGACCATGCTGTCGTACTGGTCCCAGATCCAGCGGCGGGAGCAGAGATCGGGGGAGGCGACGAGCCGCTCCAGCGCGGCGGCAAGCCCGCAGGGATCGGCCACCGGGCCAAGCGGCGGCAGCTTCGGTGTCTCGACGGTGGGGCGGGTATAGAGCGGCGCTTCGCTTTCCAGCGGCGCGAGCGGGATGTCGGCCTCGATCACGCCGCGATGGCGAATAACGATACGGCCGGTATCGGTCAGCCGGCCGATGATCGCGAAATCCAGCTCCCACTTGCGGAAGATCGCTTCTGCCATGGCCTCCCGGCCCGGCTTCAGGATCATCAGCATCCGCTCCTGACTCTCCGAGAGCATCATCTCATAGGCGGTCATGCCGCTTTCACGCTGCGGGACGTGATCGAGGTCGAGCTCGATGCCGACGCCGCCCTTGCCGGCCATCTCAACCGAGGAGGAGGTCAGCCCGGCCGCTCCCATATCCTGGATGGCGACGATCGCATCGGTCTGCATCAACTCGAGACACGCTTCGATCAGCAGCTTCTCGGCGAAGGGATCACCAATTTGCACGGTAGGGCGCTTTTCCTCCGAATCCGCGCTGAACTCGGCCGAGGCCATGGTGGCGCCATGGATGCCGTCCCGGCCGGTCTTGGAGCCAAGATAGACCACGGGATTGCCGATGCCGGCCGCCGCCGAGAGGAAGATCCGATCGGCCGGAGCGATGCCGACCGTCATGGCATTGACCAGCGGATTACCGTTGTAGGCGGGGTGGAAATTCACCTCCCCTCCCACCGTCGGCACGCCGACGCAATTGCCGTAGCCGCCGATGCCGCGCACCACGCCGTCGATGATCGCCTTCATCCGCGGCGCATCGGGCGTGCCGAAGCGCAGCGCGTTCAAGTTGGCGATCGGTCGCGCGCCCATGGTGAAGACGTCGCGCAGGATGCCGCCGACGCCCGTCGCCGCGCCCTGATAAGGTTCGATGAAGGAGGGGTGGTTGTGGCTCTCCATCTTGAAGATCGCCGCCAACCCGTCGCCGATATCGATTGCCCCGGCATTCTCGCCCGGGCCGTGGATCACCCAGGGCGCCTTGGTTGGCAGGGTTCGCAGCCAGACCCGGCTGGATTTGTAGGAGCAATGCTCCGACCACATGACGGAGAAGATCCCAAGCTCGGTCAGCGCCGGTACGCGACCGAGGATGGCGAGAACCCGGTCGTATTCGTCCGGCTTCAGGCCAAATTCGGCAGCGAGTTGGCGGGCGCGATCGGCGGCGAGCAGGTTCGGGGTCACGCTTGGGGCATCCGGTGCGGCGGTCCGGCGGCTTATAGCCCTTCGGGCCCGCCGCCGGAACGCCGGACGGATATCAGCCCGGCTTGCCCGATTCGCGGCTCTTTAGGCTGAGCGGCACGAAACGCTGGCCTTGCGGCGTCTCGATCAGGAACAGCGCCGTCGGGCGGTTCTGCTTGCGCAGGGCCTCAAGGCGGGCCTGCACCTCGGAGGGGGTATTGACCCGCTCCTGCTGCACCTCGGCGATCACATCGCCCGGGCGCAACTCGCGCTCGGCCGCAGCCGAGCCAGGTGCGACCTCCATGATCACCACGCCCTTTTGCTCGGGCTTGAGGGAGAAGCGGTCGCGCAGCTCGTTGTTCAGCGGCGCCACGTGCAAGCCGAGGCCACTGAGCTCGATCGGCCGCGCAGCCTGCGGGCCGGTGCGGCTTTCGGCGGCGGCGACCTGTTGTTCGCCCGGCAGCTCGCCCACGGTGACGTTGACCGTCACCTCCTTGCCGTCGCGCCAGACCAATACCGGCGCCGGGCGACCCACCGGCGTATCGGCAACGATACGTGGCAGGCTACGCATCTCCTTCACGTCCTGACCGTTGAACTTCAGGATGACATCGCCGTTCTTGATCCCGGACTTGAAGGCGGGACCGTCATCCTGGGCACGGGCGACCAGCGCACCGCGGGCGCCGCCGGTCAGCCCAAGGCTCTCGGCGATCTCATCGGTCACTTGCTGGATGTTCACGCCCAGCCAACCGCGGCGCACCTTTCCGCCGCCTTCCAGCTGGGCGACGATGTTGCGGGCGAGGTTCGAGGGAATCGAGAAGCCGATGCCGATCGACCCGCCGGTCGGCGAATAGATCGCCGTATTGATACCCACCACCTGGCCATCCATGTTGAACAGCGGGCCACCGGAATTGCCGCGGTTGATCGCCGCATCGGTCTGGATGAAGTCGTCATAAAGCCCCTGGCGAATGTCGCGCCCGCGGGCCGAGACGATCCCGAGGGTGACCGTACCGCCCAGGCCGAAGGGATTGCCGATCGCCATCACCCAG
The DNA here is from genome assembly GCA_903896535.1 of uncultured Paracraurococcus sp. Taxonomy (GTDB): domain Bacteria; phylum Pseudomonadota; class Alphaproteobacteria; order Acetobacterales; family Acetobacteraceae; genus CAITYE01. The sequence continues at coordinate 8,502 of CAITYE010000299.1, read as the reverse complement.
TCGCCGACCTGCGCCGTGTCGCTATCCCCGAAGGCAACCGCGGGCAGGGGCTTGTCGCTCTCCACCTTCAGCACGGCGATATCGGTGCGCGGATCGGTGCCGAGCAGCTTGGCCCGCAGCGTGGTGTTGTCCTGCAGGATGACGTTGATCTCGTCCGCGCCTTCGATGACGTGGTTGTTGGTCACCACGATGCCGCCCGCGTCGACGATGAAGCCGGAACCGAGCGAAGTGGCGCGGCGCGGCCGCTGCGGGCCTGGCTGTCCTTCGCCCGGTCCACCGGGCCGCTGGCGGTTGAAGAACTCGCGGAAGAATTCCTCAAAGGGGCTGCCGGGCGGCAGTTGCGGCATCTCCGGCGCATCCGGCCGATTGGCCCGCGCCTGGACCGCCTGGCTGGTCGAGATATTGACCACCGCCGGCAGCAGCCGCTTGGCGAGCGGCGCCAGCGAGGTCGGAGCGCCACGCACCGGCATTTCGGCAGTGGACGCCGGCTGCGCGGCCACAGGGCCAGCGGCCAGCAGCGCCGCGAGGACCAGGGGTGAAAGACGCATCGGCAGTTTCATCCTTGAAAAAACCACAGGCAGGGCGGCGGGAAGGCAGGTCATTTGGTCGCACCCGGTCGCGGGATTTCACGGAAATACTTGAAGAAGTCGCTGTCGGGGCTCAGTAGCAGGCGGGAGTCGCCATCGGAAAAGGCTTCCTTCATCGCCTGCATGCTCCGCCAGAACTGGAAGAAGCCCGGGTCCTTGGAGAACGCCTCGGCGACAATGCGAATGGCCATTTCCTCGCCCTCGCCGCGCAAACCATCGGCCTTGGACTGGGCCTCGGCCAATAGCACGGTGCGCTCGCGCTCAGCCTGGGCACGGATGCGCTGCGCCTGTTCGGCACCCTGGGCGCGTTCCTCGCGCGCCACCCGTTCGCGTTCGGACTGCATGCGGGAGAGAATGGCCTGGGTGTTCTCCTCCGGCAGGTCAGCGCGACGGATGCGGACATCGGCCACTTCGATCCCGAAGCTAAGCGCCTCGGTGTTCACCCGCTGGCGGATCTCGCCCATGATCCGGGCCCGGTCGTTGGACAGCACAGCCAGCAGCGGTTCATTGCCGAGCGCATTGCGCAGCGCCGAGGAGACGATCGGGCCCAGCCGGAGCCGGATGCCGCCTTCGGTCGAGCCGACGGTCTGGTAGTAGCGCAGCGGATCAATGATCCGGTACCGCGTGAAGATATCGACGACGAGGCGCCGCTGGTCGCCGAGGATCACCTCCTGCGCCGTGGAGTCGTAGTCGAGCAGGCGACGATCAAAGGGGATGACCGTCTGGATGAAAGGCAGTTTCCAGTTCAGCCCCGGCTCCTTGATCACGCGGATCGGCTGGCCGAACTGGGTGATGAGGACCTGCTGCGTCTGATGGACCACGAATAGGGAGGAGGCGGCGAGAAACAGCGCGACCAGCGCCACGGCCCCAAGGGCGATCAGCTTGTTCATCGGGCGGCTCCCGGCGGGCGGGCGGTACTGTTGACAAAGGGCGGTGGGGCAATGGGCGCCTGCGCCGCCGGACGCGGCGCCCGGCTCTCGCCACCCAGATTGAGCAGCGGCACCAAACCCTGCAGCTTGTCGTCGACGATCAGCTTGGGATTGCGCTTGAGGATATCCTCCATGGTTTCCAGGTAGATCCGCTTCATGGTGATGTCCGGGGCGACATTGTAGGCGGACAGGACCGATAGGAAGCGCTGCGCCTCACCGCGCGCCCGTGCTTCCTGGCTGTCTCGGAAACCCTGCGCTTCCTGGTTCATGCGCTCCGCCTCACCGCGCGCGCGGGGGATGATGTCGTTGCGATAGGCCTCGGCCTCGTTGCGCTGCCGCTCGCGGTCGGCGGCGGCGCGCTGCACGTCGCGGAAGGCCTCGATGACGGCGGCGGGGGGATCAACCTTTTGCAGCTGCACCTGGGCGATCACGATGCCGGTCTTGTACTGGTCCATGATCGCCTGGATGCCGGTGCGGACCTGATCCTCGATCTGGCCGCGCGCTTCGGTCAGCGCCGGCTGGATCGGGGTTTTGCCGATCACCTCGCGCATCACGCTCTCGGCGGCGGATTTGATGGTGCTCTCCGGGCTCCGGGTATTGAACAGGAAGTCGCCGGCATCCCGGATGCGCCAGCGCACCACGAAATCGATATCGATGATGTTCTCATCGCCGGTCAGCATCAGCGATTCTTCCAGCACGTCGCGCCCAGCGCTCCCGCGCGGCGCCTGCGGCACGCCATCGGCCGAACGGAAGCCGACGAAGACCAGGTTCTCGGTCGTGACCCGCGGCGTCAGCACGCTCTCGATCGGCCAGGGAATGTGATAGTTCAAGCCCGGCGAGGTGGTGCGATCGAAAGCCCCGAAGCGCAGCACAACGCCCTGTTCGTCGGGCTGCACACGATAGAAGCCGGACGCCGCCCAGATCCCGAACAGCGCCAGACCCAGCAGCGCAAGGCCTTTGCCGCTGCCACCCGAGGGCAGGAAACGGCCAACCGCGGCCTGCGCCTGGCGAATCAGGTCGTCCAGGTCCGGCACCGGGTTCCGATTGCCGCCTCCCGGGCTCGGCGGCGGCGAACCCCAGGGGCCACCAGGCCGCGGATTGCCCCAGGGATTCGGTCCACCAGAATTCAATGCCATCCCAGCCTAGACCCCTCAGCCCCAGCCGCACCGCTCAGCTCTCCGTGCCCAAGGGGCATGGTGCCAGCGCGGTCGCGGCCCTATGTGACGCCCAGCCCGATTTGCGGCGAGCCTTGATGCAGCAAGGCCGGACCGCGGAACGGGCCACGGCCCGGCCAGTTGATCCGGGCTCGCGGCATATCGGCTGGTTTCGGAGGCTTTTCAAGCGATGACCACAGCGACGGGCCCGATAGCCCTGACGGAAGCCGTGCAAGGGGCGCTCGCCAAGGTGCGCGATCCGGCCAGCGGCCAGGACATCCTGGCGGCCGGCATGGTCGAAGGGCTTACGGTCCGTGATGGTCTGGTCCAATTCGCCCTCGCCGTTCCCCGGGAACGCGCAACAGCGCTGGAGCCGCTGCGCCAGGCGGCGGAACGGGCGGCGGGCGCGGTTCCGGGCGTGCTGTCCGCGACCGTCGTGCTGACCGCCCATCGCCCCACCCCGGCGGCGGCCCCCACGCCCCCTGCCCCCAAGCCCGCCGCCCCCCGGGGGCCAGCGCAAGCCGCGGCAGGGCCGGCTGGCCAAGGGCCGCTGCTGCTGCCCGAGGTGAAGCACATCGTGGCCATCGCCTCCGGCAAGGGCGGGGTTGGCAAATCGACGACCGCGGTCAATCTCGCCGTCGCGCTCGCCGCACAGGGACACAAGGTCGGGCTGCTGGACGCCGATATCTACGGCCCCTCCCTGCCGCAGATGCTGGGCTCGCGGGAGAAGCCGCGGACCGAAGGCCAGAAGATCATCCCGATCGCCCGCTGGGGCCTGTCGGCCATGTCGATCGGCTTCCTGGTCGATGCCGAGACGCCGATGATCTGGCGCGGGCCGATGGTGATGGGGGCCCTGGAGCAGCTGATGGGCCAGGTCGCCTGGGGCGCGCTCGATATCATGCTGGTCGACATGCCGCCCGGCACGGGCGATGCCCAGCTGACCATGTCGCAGCGGGTGCCGCTGGCCGGTGCGGTGATCGTCTCGACACCGCAGGATGTCGCGCTGCTCGATGTCCGCCGCGGTGTCCGGATGTTCGAGAAGGTGCAGGTCCCGGTGCTCGGCCTGATCGAGAATATGAGCTTCCACTGCTGCCCCAATTGCGGACATCGCAGCGATGTCTTTGGCCATGGTGGGGCGCGGGCGGAAGCCGGGCGGCTTGGCGTGGAGTTCCTGGGGGAGCTGCCGCTGAAGCTCGAGATTCGCGAACTGGCCGATGCCGGCACGCCAATCGTCGCCGCCCGCGCGGACAGCCCGGAGGCCCAGACCTACATGGCGATTGCCGCGCGGCTCTGGGACAAGCTGCAAGGCAAGGGGGCGAGCCAGCACGCGCCGCGCTTCGTCGTCGAATAGGCCGCCCCTGGCTTCCCCGCTCGCCCACAGGGTGTAGGCTCGCGGCAAGCAACAGGGGGAGATGCGCCATGCTGTTCGGCGCTTCGATGTTCGTCACCGATTACGCGATGCCGCCAGGGGCGCTGGCCCAGGCGCTGGAAGAACGCGGCTTCGAGTCCTTCTGGGTGCCGGAGCACAGCCATATCCCAGCCTCCCGCCGGTCCCCCTGGCCGGGCGGCGGTGATCTTCCAAAGCGGTATTACGACTGCATGGACCCCTTCGTGGCGCTGTCCGTCGCCGCCGCGACGACGCAGCGGATCAAGCTCGGTACCGGGGTCTGCCTGGTGAACCAGCGCGACCCGATCCAGACCGCCAAGTCGGTCGCCTCGCTCGACCAGCTTTCCGGCGGGCGCTTCCTGTTTGGCATCGGCATCGGCTGGAACGCCGAGGAGATGGCCAATCACGGCACCGCCTTCCCGACCCGGGCCAAGCTGGTCCGCGAGCGGATCGAGGCCATGCAGGCGATCTGGACTTCGGACCGGCCCGAATATCACGGCAGCTTCGTCGATTTCGATCCGATCTTCGCCTGGCCGAAGCCGGTGCAGCGACCGCATCCGCCGATCATCGTCGGTGGCGGCTTTCCGCAGGGCGCGCGCCGTGCGCTGCGTTATGGCAATGGCTGGATCCCGATTACCGGCCGGGCACCGATGCTGGACGCGCTGACCGCCTTCCGGGCCCTGGCGCATGAGGTCGGCCGCGACCCGACGGAGGTGCCCATCACCGCCTTCGCCGCGCCGGAGGACCTGGACGAGATCCGTCGTCTCGGCGAGCTGGGCGTCACGCGCGTCGTGGTCGCCTTGGATTCCGAACCCGCCAACACGATCCTGCCGCAACTCGATCGCTGGGCCGCGATCATCCGGGCGAGCGGCTAAGCGGCTAGAGCATGCTGCGTTCACCTGCGTTCGCGCACCCTGCTCTAACTTTTGTTGGATCGCGCGATTCAGCGCCTTCGGCGATTCCGCCTCAACGCAGCCCGCTCTAGCCTTTGTTGGATCGCGCGATTCAACGCCTTCGGCGATTCCGCCGCAACGCATCGCGCTCTAGCGGCCAGCGGCGCGCTACAGCAGCGCGTCGATCGCGGGGCGGTCCGGCAGCGCCGCCGCCGCCCCTTCCCGCATGCAGGTCAGGGCCGCCGCCGCCGAGGCCCGGCGCATCGCCGCGGCCAGCGGGAGCCCGCGATCGAGCGCCGCGGCCAGCACGCCGCACCAGGCATCCCCCGCCCCCGTGGTATCCACCGCCGGTACCGGAAAAGCCGGCACCGTCAGCTCCCCCGCCGTGGTCGCCGCCACCGCCCCCGCCTCGCCCAGCGTCACGGCGACAGCGATGCCGAGCACCGCGTGCAATGCCGCCGCGCTGCCAGCGCAGCCGAGCCCGGCCCCAAGGGCCGCCGCTTCATGTTCGTTGGCGATCAGCAGGTCGAGCGCCCCGAGTGCTGCCCGGGGTAATTCCCCCGCCGGCGCGAGATTGAGCAGCACCCGCCCCCCGGCGGCTCGCGCGCGGGCGATCAGCGCCGCGTTTTCCTCGGCCGGGACCTCCATCTGCAGCAACAACGTCGTCCCCGGCCCCAAGGCCGCCGCCTCGACCTGCGCGGCCCGCGCCAGCCGATTGGCGCCGCTGCCAACTGCGATCTGGTTCTGCCCATCCGGCCCGACACAGACGGCGGCGCAGGCGGTCGGCGCGCCGACCACCGCAAGCCGACTGAGATCGACCCCGGCGGCCCGCATGGCCGAGAGGGCGACCACGGCCAAGGGATCGGCCCCGACCGCCCCGGCAAAGGCGCTCGGCGCGCCATCCAGCGCCGCGGCCGTTGCCTGGTTGGCGCCCTTGCCACCCGGCAGGATGCGATACCCGGGCCCGAGCACGGTCAGGCCCGGTCGGGGCAGGCTGGGCAGGGCGAAGACCAGATCGGCGACAACGGAGCCGAAAACCAGGACGCCCATCAGGCGCGTGCCGCACGCTCCCGACGCCAGCCGAACAGGACCAGCCCGGTTACCAGGGCAAGCAGGGCCGGCGCCGTATAGGGCTGCCAGGGCGCTGCCCAGGCGAAGAGCGCCCAGCACAGCCCAAGCACGCCGGAAGCGACCACGAGGCTGTACCAGCGCAACAGGCTGAAACAGCCGAGCATGGTCAGCCCGATCATGGCTCCGGTCATGGACGACCTCCTTCCGCTGTACCCCGAAAGGTTAGCAGGCGCTTCCGCACCGCCGCAACGATCAGCTCAGCGCGCCGTCCAGCGACCGATCAAAAATCCCAGCAGCGCCGAGGCGCCGAGCAACGCCGCCACCTCGCCCAGCACCGCATGGGCCAGCGGCAAGCCAAGGACGGCGAATGCCGTGAGGGCCGCCACCCACCCCCAGCGCCGCCAGCCGGTCAGCGGCCCCACCGGCACCTCGCGCCGCGGTGTGGGGCGCGGCCGTGGCGCAGCGCGCGGCCGGGCGGCGCGGCTGCTGGTCATGCCGCGTCGCCTGCGAGCATGCCGCCCGCCGCGGCCCGGGCGTACAGCGTGGCGATCAGCGTCTCGAAGACCGGATCGACCGCCCGCGCCGCATCCATCCGCCCAAGCGTCGCGCCACGGGAAACGCCATGCGCGCGCCAGGCCTCACCATCCGAGAGGATGTTTTGCAGGAAACCTTGGGTGCGGTCGCAGGCCATGGCAAAGCGGGCCTCGGGCGTCTCGCCGGCCTCGAACTCCTCCCACAGCGCGCGCAGCGCCGGGGCCAGATCGGCCGGCAGGGCGCCGAAGACGATATCCGCCGCCGCTGCCTCCCGCGCCGCCTGGGTGGCGCGGCCGGCGGGGTCGTAGGCGAAGGTATCGCCAGCCTCGATTTCGACCAGATCGTGCAGCGCGACCATCATCAGCACCCGGGCGAGATCGACCGAAAAGCCGATCTCCCGGTGCAGCAGCACCGCCATCAGCGCCAGATGCCAGCAATGCTCGGCGCTATTCTCCCGCCGGGTCGTGCCATCGGGCAGCACCACCCGGCCGCGCCGTTCCACCGTCTTCAGCCGGTCCGCCAAGGCGAGGAATCCGAGCAGGGTTTCGGTGCGTGCGGTCATGGGCCGCGCAGGCGGTCGAGGCCGCCACGGCCGATCCAGACCCCGACCCCAAGGCCGATCAGCGCCGCGAGAAGCGGCATGCCGAAGAAGAAGGACAGCACGCCCCAGATCAGCCCGGCCACCGCCATCACCAGCCAGGCCGAGGCGATCAGCCCGAAGGCGGCCAGCGCGAATGGAAAGCCAAAGACCAGGAACAGCGCCAGAATCAGCCAGACCATATCAGCCCTCCTCGCGGCCGAGCGTGGCCATCAGCTCGCGCCACTCGCGTGGCGAGAGACCGCTGCCCGCCTGCGTCACCGCCTCGCCGGCCAGCATCCGGCGCACGATCGCCAGCATCCCGGCCGAGAAGGTGACCGCGCCCAGACGATAATCCCGAAACGCCTCCGCCGAGGCTGGGACCCAGGCCTCCACGGTCTGCATCATCGCCTCGGCATAGACACGAATCTCATATTGGGCGTGCGCATCGGCGCGCAACGAGAGGAAGTGCAGCAGGTTGTGCAGATCGGTCTTCCAGTACCACTGGGTATACGTGTTCAACGTCAGGTTCATGCGCGCGAGCTCACGCGCCAGCCCCTGCCGGGCGGGATCGGGGGCGCCGCCGGCCTCGTCCTCGTTCAGCATCCAGGCGTAGTGGTCATAGGTCGTCATGGCATCCTGCCGCAGCAGGCGCAGCACTTCGGCCGCCTCCTCGCCCTGCAGGACGCTGCCGCGCCCCTGGCGGTTGCTGCTGGATTGCGCGGCGAGTTGCCCGGGCGCGGGCAAATAGAATTCGCGGTCCAGGATGGAATAGCGCGCGGAGTATTCGTTCACGTTGGCGGTACGATGCCGGATCCATTGGCGGGCGACGAAAATCGGCAGCTTCACATGGTACTTGATCTCGCACATCTCGAAGGGCGTCGAGTGGCGATGCCGCATCAGATAGCGGATCAGGCCGCGATCCTCGGTCACGGCGCGGGTGCCGCGGCCATAGGAGACACGGGCGGACTGCACCACGGCCGCATCGTCGCCCATATAATCGACGACGCGGATGAAGCCGTGGTCGAGCACCGGGATGGCCTGGAACAGCATCGCTTCCAGCGCCGGTACGGTGGGGCGCAGGGTGCGCTGTTCGGCAGCGCGAGCGGCGGCGATTTCCTGCTGTTGGGCCTCGGTTAGCGCCATAAGGGAGTTCCTCGGGGTCGAGAGAGGGTCATAGCGCCCAGGCCTTATCGGCGGCCAGCCCGGGGGGCTGCCTGCGGCAGGGCTGGCGGCGCCCGGCCGGCTTCGGCATGCTGCGGCGTCCTATCTTGTCGGAGTCCGCCGCATGTCCGCCCTTGATGCCATCCGCACCCAGCACGCCGCGCTGACCGAGATCCGCCGGGACTTCCACGCCCATCCCGAACTGG
>CAITYE010000298.1 GCA_903896535.1 uncultured Paracraurococcus sp. | reverse complement strand
ATCCAGGCGATCTTGGTCGCCGAGAAATAGGGATCGAGCAGCAGGCCGGTGCGGGCGGCGATCAGCGGCGCATGCCCTGCGTCACGGAGCGCGATGCAGGCCGCGGCCGTCCGGCGGTCCTGCCAGACGATTGCCGGATGGATAGGCCGACCGGTCGCACGTTCCCAGATGATCGTCGTCTCGCGCTGGTTGGCGATGCCGATCGCCGCTGGCCGAATGCCATCGGCCAGCACTTCTCGCATCACCGCCAGCGAGCTTTGCCAGAGGTCCTCTGGCGCATGCTCGACCCAGCCAGGTTGCGGAAAGTGTTGCGGCAACTCCCGTTGCGCGACGGCGAGCGGCGCAAGATCGGGCACCGCGAACAGAATGGCGCGTGAGGAGGTGGTCCCTTGATCGAGCGCGAGGATACACTCGCTCATGCCGCTACCCTTTCCGCCTCCATGCAGGCGCCAAGCGCCGCCTGCCCGGCGGCATCGATCCGCAGGCCGAGCTTGCTCCGCCGCCAGAGCACATCCGCCGGCTCCCGTGCCCATTCATGCTTCATCATCCAGGCCACCTCCCGGGCAGTGAGGCCAGCGCCGAAATGCGGGCCGCAATCGGCCAGGCTCCGGGCATCCCCGAGGATGGATGCCGCTTCCGTGCCGTGCCGGCGGATCAATCGGCGGGCCATGGTGGGGTCTAGGAACGGGTACCGCAGCGCCAGATCGGCCGCGAGCGCCGCGGCACCATCCCAAGGAAAATCTCCGCCCGGCAGCGATGCCGCCGCGGTCCAGGCCGGCCCTTGCCGCGGCAGGAACGCGTGCAGCTTGGCCAGCGCCGCTTCGGCCAGCCGGCGATAGGTTGTGATCTTGCCGCCGAAGACCGAAAGCAGCGGCGGCCCGCCGGTCAGGGTCAGCACATAATCACGCGTCGCGGCCTGCGCCGCACTCGCCCCATCGTCGAACAGCGGGCGCACGCCGGCATAGGACCAGACCACATCGGCCGGGCTGATCGGCTGGCGGAAATAGCCATCCACGGCGGCGCAGAGATAGGCGATGTCCGAGGCATCGGCCGCGACCGTGGCGGGATCGCCGCCGAAATCCTCATCCGTCGTGCCGATCAGGGTGAAATCGTCCTCATAGGGAATGGCAAAGACGATCCGGCCATCGGCGTTCTGGAAGATGTAACAGCGATCGTGTTCAAACAGCCGCCGGGTGACGATGTGGCTGCCTTTGACCAGACGAACCCGCGCCGGGGCGTTGTTGCCGGCGACCTGATGCTGCACCGAGGCGACCCATGGACCGGCCGCGTTCACCAGCCCGCGCGCCGCGACCTCGACCTCGGCGCCGCTCGACATGTCGCGCAGGCGGGCGCGCCACACCCCGTCCTCCCGCCACGCGCTGACGCAGCGGGTCCGAGGCAATATGCGGGCGCCACGCGCCGCCGCATCGCGGGCGTTGAGGAGGACCAGCCGCGCATCCTCGACCCAGCAATCGGAATATTCGAAGCCTCGCCGGTTGCCGGGCATCAGCGGCAGGCCCGCCGCATCGTGGCGCAGGTCAAGGCTGCGGGTCGGCGGCAGGATGCGCCGACCGCCGAGATGGTCGTAGAGAAACAGCCCCAGCCGTACCAGCGGCCAGGGTCGTAGCCCAGCATGGTGCGGCAACACGAAGCGCAGCGGCCAGACGATGTGCGGTGCCGCCCGCAGCAGCACCTCACGCTCCTGCAAGGCTTCGCGCACCAGCCGGAACTCGCCGTATTCCAGGTAGCGCAGCCCGCCATGGATCAACTTGGTCGAAGCCGAGGAAGTAGCGCTGCCCAGGTCGCCCTGTTCCGCCAAGGTCACCGACAGGCCACGGCCGGCCGCGTCGCGGGCGATCCCGCAGCCATTGATGCCGCCACCGATAACCAGCAGGTCCTGCACATCCGCCATGCAGCGACCATGCCCGCTCCGCCCCTAGGACGGAAGCCGGTTCCCCAGGGCGGGGTGGGCGGCTACAGCCCCGTCATGCAAGTCGCAGTGATCGGCGCCGGCCCGGCCGGGCTGATGGCGGCGGAGACGCTGGCCCAGGGCGGCGCCCAGGTCACGATCTTCGAACGGATGCCCAATCCGGCGCGGAAATTCCTACTCGCCGGTCGTGGTGGATTGAACCTGACCCACAGCGAGCCGCTGTCGGCCTTCCTTGGCCGCTATGGCGCGGCGGCGGCGGCCCTGGCCCCCAGCATCGAAGCCTTCCCGCCGACGGCGCTGATCGCCTGGGCCGAGGGGCTCGGCCAGCCCTGCTTCACCGGCACCTCCGGCCGGGTCTTCCCACGGGCTCTCAAGGCCTCCCCGCTGCTGCGCGCCTGGCTCGGCCGGCTGGCCGGGCTCGGGGTCACGCTCCGCGCACGGCACCATTGGCAGGGCTGGGACGCGGAGGGCGCGCTGCGCTTCGCCACGCCGGCAGGGGAGGTGACACAGCGCCCGGCGGCGACCTTGCTGGCCCTGGGCGGGGCGTCCTGGCCGCGGCTCGGCGCCGATGGCGGCTGGGTATCGCTGCTGCCGGGGGTGGTGCCGCTGCGCCCGGCCAATTGTGGCTTTCGCATCGCGTGGTCGGCGCATCTGCGGGAACGCTTCGCCGGTACGCCGTTGAAGCGTATTGCGCTGACGTTCGGCTCGCAGGTGGTGCGTGGCGAAGCGGTGTTGACCGAAGGCGGCCTCGAAGGCGGCGCGGTCTATGCCCTGGCGGCCCCGCTGCGAGACGCGATCGCCCTGGGCGGACCACAGCAACTCAGCCTCGACCTCCGGCCTGATCTTTCCGCAACGCAACTGGCGACGCGGCTGGACGGGCCGCGCGGCGCCCAGAGCCTCGGCAATGTGCTGCGTCGGGCGGGTTTTGCACCGCTCGGCGTGGCGCTGGTGCAGGAAGCGCTGCGGGCCGGGGCGCCGGGCCCGCTCTCTGCTCTGGTCAGGGCCCTGCCGCTGACCGTCACGGCGCCGGAGGGCCTGGCGCGGGCCATCTCCACTGCTGGCGGCGTGGGCTGGGATGCGGTGGATGCTGGGCTGGCCTTATGCGCCAGGCCAGACGTCTTCCTGGCCGGAGAGATGCTGGACTGGGAGGCGCCGACCGGTGGCTATCTGCTACAGGCCTGCCTCGCCACCGGGCGATGGGCGGCGCAGGCGATGCTCACCCAAGCAGGACCAGATCGTCCCGGTGAATAAGCTCATCGCGGCCGCGCCAGCCCAGCAGCGCCTCGATCTCGGCCGAACGATGCCCGGCGATAATCCGCGCCTCTGTTGCATCATAGGCTGAAAGGCCGCGGGCGATTTCCAGCCCCGCCTCGTCGCGCACCGAAAGCGGATCGCCGCGCCCGAAGCTGCCGGCCACTTGACGGATGCCGGCTGGCAGCAAGGACGAGCCGCGCCGCAGTGCCCGCGCCGCCCCGGCATCGACGGTGATGGTGCCGAGCGGGGCGAGGCTGCCGGCGATCCAGCGCTTGCGGGCGGACCGCCCCTCCGGCGCCGGCAGGAACCAGGTGCAGCGCGCGCCATCGGCCAATGCGCGGAGCGGATGGGGCGCGGTGCCCAGGGCAATCGCCATAGCGCACCCCGCGCCGGTTGCGATGCGGGCCGCGATCAGCTTGGTGCGCATCCCACCCGAGGAAAAGCCAGGCGGCGGCTCCCCGCCCATGGCCATGATCTCCTCGCTGACCTGTTCGACACAGGCCAGATGCTGAGCAGCCGGGTCGCGGCGCGGATCGGCGGTGTACAGCCCGTCAATATCCGAGAGCAGGATCAGCACATCGGCCGCGATCATTTCCGCCACGCGGGCCGCGAGGCGGTCATTGTCGCCAAAGCGGATTTCGGCCGTCGCCACGGTGTCGTTCTCGTTGATCACCGGCACGCAACCCATGTCGAACAGCGTGCCAAGCGTAGCGCGGGCATTCAGGTAGCGCCGGCGATCCTCGGTATCCTCCAGCGTCAGCAGCAACTGCGCGGCGGTCTGGCCCTCCCGCCCCAGCGCCTCGGCCCAGGCACCGGCGAGGCGGATCTGCCCGACCGCCGCCGCCGCCTGCTTCTCCTCCAGCCGCAGCGCCTTCTTCCGCGTCAGGCCGAGCATGCGCCGGGCGAGCGCAATGGCCCCGGAGGAGACCAGCACCACCTCCTTGCCCTTGGCGCGGAGGGCGGCGACATCGGCCGCGACGCTGGCCAGCCAATCAGCGCGCGGCTGGGCGGTGGCGGCGTCCACCAGCAGGGCGGAGCCGATCTTCACCACGACGCGCCGGGCATCCTGAAGCGGGTTCATGCGGGTTCCGGTAGAGCATGGCGGGCGCGGCGTGAAGCGGGCGCGTTTCCATTTGCCCGAGCGCCGCGCTAACTCCTTCAGGCACAAGCCTTGCGTGTCCCCGCCCGATGTTCCACGCACTCCACCCATGACAGGTACTTCGCTCCTCACCCTCGCGGGCGTCAGCAAGCGCTACCCCACCGGCACCCTGGCCGTGGAGGGGATCGACCTCGCGCTCGAGGCCGGCGATTTCCTCTCCCTCCTCGGCCCATCGGGCTGCGGCAAATCGACGCTGCTACGCATGATCGCCGGCCTCGCCGAGCCCAGCACCGGGCGCATCGCCTGGCCCGGCGGCGCGCCGGCGCCACGCGATATCGGCTTCGTCTTCCAGGAACCGACCCTGATGCCCTGGGCCAGCGCCGCGGCCAATGTCGCCCTCCCGCTCGAACTCGCCGGCACCCCGCGGCGGGACGCGCTGGCCCGCGCCGGGGAATGGCTGGGCCGCGTCGGGCTGGCGGGGTTCGAGAACGCCTATCCCCGCGCCCTCTCGGGGGGCATGAAGATGCGTGTCTCCTTGGCCCGCGCCCTGGTCACCCGGCCGCGTCTGCTATTGATGGACGAGCCCTTCGCGGCGCTCGACGAAATCACCCGCTTCAAGTTGAACAACGACCTGCTGGCCTTGTGGGACGCAGAGCGTTTCACGGTGATCTTTGTCACCCATTCGGTCTTCGAAAGCGTCTATCTCTCCCGCCGCATCCTCGTGCTCGCGGCGCGGCCCGGGCGGCTCGATGCCGATCTGACCGTCGATGCGCCCTATCCGCGTGGCGAGGCGTTTCGTACCTCGGCCGACTATGCGGGGCATTGTCGCGCCGTCTCAGAAGCCTTGGCCGCAGCCATGGAAAGGCGGGCGGCATGAAGGGCGGCACGGGGCGCGATCTTGGCGGATATCTGGCGCCGCTGCTGGTCGGCGTGGCCGTCCTCGGCGGCTGGGAATGGTTGGTGTGGGCGCGCGGCATCCCGCCCTATGTGCTGCCGGGGCCGCTGCGGATCGGGCAGACCCTGATCAGCGACTGGGCACCGCTGTCGGCCTCCTTGATCTATACGTTGAAGCTCACCGTCCTGGCGCTGGCCGTCGCGGCCGTGGCGGGGCTGGCGCTCGCCTTGCTATTTGCCTTATCGCGAGGAATCGAGCGGGCACTCTTTCCCTACGCGGTGATCCTGCAGGTGACGCCGATCGTCGCCATTGCGCCGCTGATCATCATCTGGGTGAACGATGTCTCGATATCCCTGCTGATCTGCGCCTGGATCGTCGCCTTCTTCCCCATCCTGTCGAACACCACGGTCGGCCTGAACAGCGCCGACCCGAACCTGCAGGACTTGTTCCGGCTGTACGGCGCGTCCCGCTGGCAGGTGCTGTGGCGGCTGAAGCTGCCGGGGGCGATGCCCTATTTCCTCGCCGGGCTCCGCATCTCCGGCGGGCTGGCGCTGATCGGGGCGATCGTGGCGGAGTTCGTCGCCGGGACCGGCGGCGCCGCCTCGGGCCTCGCCTACCGCATTCTGGAATCGGGGTTTCAGCTGCAGATCCCCCGGATGTTCGCGGCGCTGGCGCTGATCTCCGCCAGTGGCATCGCGATCTTCCTGCTGCTCTCGCTGCTCTCGCACCTGCTGCTGCGCCGCTGGCATGAAAGCGCGCAGGATGGGGAGCGGCGGTAAAGCAAGCGCCGCGCTCTGCACGATCCCCCAGGCTCGGCTAAGGCAGCTTTGGCCCGGCCGGCGCCAGTTCCGCCACCACCTGCCGCAGCACCGCGCGGTAATCGGTGGCGACCCTTAGATCGACGCCCTCCTCCAGCGCGTCCGGCGCAAGGCCAGGCCAGGCGCCCAGATGCCGCGCCAGGCCGAAGCGCCGCCCGGCGCCGCCGGCACAGGCCAGCATCAGCCCGGCCCGCCCATGATCCGTGCCACCGGACCGATTGGCCCGCAGGCGGCGGCCGAATTCGCTGACCACCAGCAGCGTCCAGGGCCGCGGCAGATCGGCCAGGTCGGTGGCGAAGGCATCCAGCCCGGCGGCCAGCACCCGCAGCCGCCCGGCCAGCCGCCCGGCCTGCCCATCATGGGTATCCCACCCCCCCAGCTCGACCGTCGCGGCGACCAGGCCGGGGGTCAGCCGTGCCGTCTCCGCGACCGTCGCCAGCGCCCGGCCGAAGCCTTCCGCCGGCTGATAATCGGCGCCCTGGGCGGGGCGATAGGGCAGCACGCGGCCCTCCGCATCGCGGGCCAGCTTGGCATCCAGCGTGGCCAGGGCGGCGATCGCCTCTCGCCCGGCCGGGGCCGCCGGTCCCGGCCCCCCGCCATACAGCGCCCCCAGCATGGCGGCGCCGACCGCGCCGCCCGGCAGGCCAAGCCCGCCATCGAGCGCGCTCACCGCCAGCCCCCGGCGACCACCGGCCAGCATGGGCGCCAGCCCCCCGGCGGCCGAAAGGGCGGCGATCCGCCCCGGCGGCGCCGCTGCCTCGGCCCAAACCCCCAGCCAGCCGGGGCCGCTCTCGCCCTCGGCCCGCGCGCCATGGCCGACCGCCAACAGGGCCTGCGCCTCAAAATGGCTGCGGGTCGGCTGCGGCACGCCGGCCGCGGGCCATATCGCCAGGCGGCCGGCGCGCCAGAGCCCGGCCAGCGCCGCGCCCTCCGGATGCAGCCGGAAATCCACGCTGGGCGAGGCATCCAGCCGCAGGCCGCTCGCCTCCGTGGTCCGCAGCGCCTCGGCGCGCAGCTCCACGAAGTCCCGGTCATTGGCGGGCGAGAGCACATGCAGCCCATCCCAGCCGCCGCGCAGATTGACCACGATGAGGAGCGGCGCCGGCTGGGCGGCGAAGGCCAGGCCCCGCAGCCCGGCGGCGGTGGCCACCCCGTAGCCAAGCCGGGCGAGAGCACGGCGATGCAGCGTCATGGTCATGCTCAAAGGGCCTGAAATTCGGGGGATGCCAGCACCCAGCCGGCCAGCCGGCCGAGCGCGGCCTGATCCGGGGCGGGGCTGCCGCCCTCGGCGAGCCAGACCTCGGCGATGAGCCGCGCCGGGCGGGCGGCCTCCGGCCCCAGGGCCAGCGCGGCGAGGCGCGCCGTTGCCTCCGCCACCGGTCGCCCGACCAGCGGGGCGAGGCCCGGCACGGTACCGGTGCGGCGGGCGAGGCTGCCCAGCATCGCCCAGCGGGCGCGTAGCGCCGAGGCGCCGAGATAGGGCCCCGCGTCCAGCGGCTGGCCATCGGGCGCTGGCCAGCCGAACGGTTCCTGCCCAGCGGCGGCCATCTGCCGAAGCAGCGCGCGGTTCGGGGCGAAGGGCAGGTCGAAGGCGCGCACCGCGGCGGCCACGACATCAAGCGGCCGGCGCAGGCGCCCGGCCTTGGGGGCGAGGATCTCCGGCCCATCGACCAAAGCGCGGACGGTGCGGACGAGCTGGTCCGGGGCCTCCCGCTGGGTGCGGAAGACGGCCTCGGCCCGGGCTTCGGCGGCCGGCGCCGGGCCGCCGATCAGGAAGCGCGCCAGCTTGCCGCAGACGAAGCGCGCGGTCGCCGGATGGAAGGCCAGCAGATCGAGCACCCGGCGGCCATCGGCCATGGCCGGCGCGAAGGGCGCCAAGACCTGCCCCAGCACCTGCTTGCGGTGTCCGTCATGCCAGGGTGCCACATAGGCGAAGGCGAAATCATCCGGCAGCCGGCGCTGGCCTTCCGCGACCTGCCCGGCGGCGACCGACCAGCCGGTGAAGGCGCGGGCCGCTTCCCAGACATCGCCATCGACATATTGCGCGGCAACGCCGCCCGGCAGCAGCGGCACCGCCGCGCCATCGGCCGCCGCGCCGCGATAGGCCTCGCGGCCCAGCGTGTGCAGCTCGATCAGCTCGCGCGCGTAATTCTCGTTCGGCGCGCCGGCGCGGGAGGATTGGTTGTTGAGGTAATAGAGCATCGCCGGTGCGGTGGCGGTGGCTTCCAGCAAGGCGCGGAAATTGCCCAGCGCCTGCGCCCGGATGCGCCGATCATAGTCCGGCAGCGCCACCGCCACGCGCGGGCCGGCGAGGAAGCTGACATTGAAGTGGTCGTGCCAGAATTCGACCAGGCGTTCGCGCAACTGTCCTTCGGCGCGGGCCTTGCGGACCAGGGTGGCGAGTTGGAGTTCAAGGCGGGGCCGCGCGCGGGCTTCGGGCGGCAGGCGCGCCTCCGGGCTGGTGTCCATCAGCGGTGCGAGCGCGCTGAGCGGCTGGCGCAGGGTGCGGGGCGTAGCGGGGTCCTCGGCGGGGGCTTCCAGCTGATCGATCGCCGCTTCCACCGCCGGTTCCACGACCGGCGCGGCGAGCTGCGATTCAAGCCAGGCCCCGAGCCCCTGGCGGGCGAGCGCCTCCGCTTCCCCCGGCCGGGCGCCGTAGCCGGCGCGGCCCAGCAGGCGAAAGGCCGCGTCACTGGAAAGCCGGGGGCTCATGCAAACAGGCTAGGCCAATCTGCGTGCGAGGGGAATCATTCGATGGCAGGCCGGTGCGGCGCGGGCGGCGGCGTGGCGAAAGCCAGCTTGTAAGCCATTGATATAACTTTCGGACAAATCCCCCTTTCGCGCCTGCGGGGCGAAACTGGCCTTTGACATGGCTCCCCGGGCGCTGCGTTCCGGCGGCGCGGCCGGGTGAGGGGGGTTGAGGGGCCTCAAGGCGCTTGAGAAACCGGCCGGCTTTGCCGCAAGCGCCGGGAATTCCACGGCAAACACCTGGGAAATTTGAAGAATTGAGGGTTTGAGGCCGCCCGGGCTGGCCGGGGGGCTGCCCGGGGGGCTGCCCGGGGGGCTGCCCGGGGGACTGAATTCGGGCGGATGCACGGTTTCAAGGAGCGGCGGGCGGGACGGCCCGGACCGGCAGTTTAGCGGCGCGGCGGCTGCGCGGTCAAGAAATTATACCTATCACGCTCCCGCTTTGCCGGCGCCACGCCGCGTATGGCGTGGCCCCGGCGCGCCTTCATGCTTCCTTCATCCCCTCGGCGGAAAATAGGTCCCGGACCCGCTTCGGACAAAAAATCTCGGGGATTGAGACAAACCCACCTTGTCCCCGCTTCATATTTACGTTATTCGATAATCGTGCAGCGCTTGGGCCCCTTCCGGCCCGGCGGCAGGATCGGGAGCAGACCCATGGCAATGACGCGACAGACGATGCGGCAGGCGGATCAGGGCCAACGAACCCGCCCGGTGTGGCGGCTTGCGGCCACCCTGGCGGTTGGGCTCGGCGGCGCGCTGCTCGCCGCCCCGGCGCTGGCGACCAGCTACAGCGTCACCAATCT
>CAITYE010000297.1 GCA_903896535.1 uncultured Paracraurococcus sp. | reverse complement strand
GTCATCCCATAGACGTCCAGCAGCCGGTAGCAGGCGGCGAGGTCGAGCCGGGCCTGCCATTCCTCGGGGCTCACCTGATCGCGCAGGCTCGGCCAATCGGTGCCATAGCGGGAATCGATCTTACCCATGCCCATCCTCCATCACCCTCAGGATGCGCCAGGCGCGCGCTGGCGGCCAGGGGCTCTCACCAATTGAGCAGCCTCCGTTCTGCTGGATCACGCTGTGATCCCTCAGAACGGCGATAAGCTGCTCTATCCGCGCCGGCAGGATTCTCCGTTATCGCCGCTGGAAGCCCGGGGCTTCGGCCGCGCTGGCCGGAAGTTCGGCGATCGCCTCAACCCGGGCGAGGAGCGGGCCGCGACGGCAGCGGTCGCGCAACGTGGCCAGCGCCGCCTCCGGCCCTTCGACCAGCGCTTCCACCCGGCCATCGGGCAGGTTGCGGACCCAGCCGGCGATGCCCAGCCGTGTCGCCTCCCGCGCCATCCAGGCGCGATAGCCGACGCCCTGCACCCGGCCACTGATCAGCCATTGCCGCGCCGTCATGCGGCCTGTCGCGCCAGCGCCAGCAGCCGCTCGGCCAGCGCTACCTCGCCAGCGATGCGGGCGCGCCGGGCCAGCGCCTGGGCATCCTCGCCCCAGAAGGCTTCCTGGAGCGTCTCCTCAAGATGCGAGAGGCGAAACGCCGCTGCTGCCGAGAGCCGTCCGCGCACCACGGCCAGGCCCAGCACCAGGGACCCGTAGGCCGGCACCAGCAGGCCGAGGGCGACGAGGCCGAAAGGGTCCTCGGCGGCGATCGCCCGGCGCAGCGCCGCGCGCGATCCCTTGGGCTGGTCGGGTGCGATGATGCCGGTGGCGACCTGGAGCGGCGCGCCGAGGGCCTGCTCGCACCAGTCGAGGAGCGGGTCCCAGGCCGCCGCCTCATGCGCCGCCAGCCGGCTCTCCGCGGCCCGAAAGCAGAGCAGGTCGGTCTCCCCATACTTGGCGAGACCGTCGATCATCGCGCGGGGATCTTCGGCCAGCTTTTCCTGCGCGGTGCCGGCCAGGCGGGTCAGCGGCAGATCCTCCTGCGACATCTCCCCGCCCTTGGCGCCGCCAGCGACATTCCACTCAGCAGCGATCGCCGCGGCCAGGGCTGGCGGCCGGACGGTCAGCGGCGCACCGCCGGGCAGGCGGACCGGCTTGCCGTCCAGCAGCACCCGGAAGCCCGTCGGCGCGGGCGCGACCGCGGCTAGGTCCCAAAATCGCTTCATGCTGTCCCCTCAGCGCCTACCGCGCAGCATGTCCTGGAGGTATTGCGTGGGCGGCGTGGTCGGCTGCAAGCGCGGACCAGTGCCGCCGGGCGCGGCGATGGGCGCAAGCGTCGGCCGGCCGGTGCCGCGGGCGATGGCCAGCGCCACTTCGCAGTCCAGGAAGGGCCCGATCGGTGCCTCCGGCACCAGGCCGCCCAGCGCGCTCATCGCCCCGCGCGCCACCGCCTGCCCGTAATCGGCGCGCGGCTGGGCGAAGCTGCCGGTGATCGGCAGCGGGGCGCGCAGACGGATGGAGTTGACGCCGTCCAGCAGCTTGCCGACCGGCAGATCGAGATCGAGCAGCAGGCGCAGTTGCAGGCTTTCCTCGGCGAAGCTGACGGACCCGCCGCCGCCGACGCGCCCCGGACCGCCTTCGATCAGGAAGGCCTGGCTGCGCGCCAAGCCGTTTTCCATCTGCACCCGCAGCGCGCCGCAGCGGATGGGCACCGGCCCCATCGGCTGGCGCCCGAGCTGCGGCATCGCCCGTCGCAGATCGCCGAGCGCGGTGCCAAGCAGGGTGCCCGGCCCGGTATCGAGCTGGCCTTCGCCCATCGCCAGCCCGAGGGGCCCGCTGGCAGTGCCGGCCAGCGCCCGCCAGCTTTCCCCGGCGCCGTGCAGATCGGCTTCCAGATCGACGCGGCCAAGCGTGGCCGGTGCCACCGGCGCGGCGGCGCCCAGGGCAATGGGCGGTGCCACCGGCAGGCCGCCGGGCAGCGGTAGCTGGGGGGCGGGCGCCGGCGGCGCGGGCGGCGGCGCATAGCCGAACAGCGTGGCCAGGGCGGCCACGTCGAGGCCTTCGCCACGCAATGCCAATGCAAGGCGGGGCGGTGGTGCCGCCGCATCGATCACCAGCTTCCCTGCCACCCGTCCGGCCGGCAGGCTGGCCAGGAGCGGTAGGATCGTCGCCTGCCCGCCGGTCATCTGCACCCGCGCTTCCAGATCGCGGATCGTCTGGTCGTTGAGGATCAGCTCGGCGATGCCGATGCGGATATCGCCATCCAGCGCGCGGGCGAAGCCATAGGGCCAGGGCGTCGCGGGAATGAGGCGGCCGCCGGCCGCCGGGCGGGAGATGGCGGGCGGCTCGGTCCCGCCGCGGCGGCGGGTGGGCGGCGATGCGGGCAGCGCGGGAGTGGCGGGGAGCGAGGGCGGCGCGGCGGCGGCGGCGCTGCGCGCGGCATCCAGGCTGAGCCGCCGGCCGAGCAGGACACCGCGCAGGGCGAGGCGGTCGGTGGTGCTCGCCAGCAGTTCCCCGGTCAGGTCGCCGGCATCGGTCCGCAGCAACAGGTTCCGCAGCGCCAGCCCATCCGCGCCACCCTGCGCCTGCGCGTCCACTTGCAACGCGCCCAGGCCGGGCAGCGGCAGGCCCACGAGGGGTGAGAGCGCGGCCAGATCGGGCACGCCGATTTGCAGCCGGCCCTCCAGGCCCGGCAAGGCGAGGCCGCGCGTCAGCGTGCCGCCCAGCGTGGCCGATGCCTGGCCCGCGCTGACGGTGAGGGCGAGCGGCCCGGCGCCGCCGGTCAGCGCCGCGGCACCCAGCTCCCCGGTCAGGCCGAAGGGCAGGCCGCCGCGCGTCGCCTCGGCGCGGAGCACGACCGGCTGGCCCGCTTCGCCCTGGCTGGCGCTGGCCGAGAGCAGCCGGAGCCCGGGCAGCAGGGAATCGAGCGGGCTGTCGCCGATCTTGGCCTGCACCGCCGCCATCCCGGCGGGCGTCAGCCGCGCCGCACCCTCCAGCCCCAGCAGCGGTGGCAGCGACTGGCCGGCGAGGAGCGGGGCCAGCGCCGCCAGTTCCGGGACCTGGGCGGCAAGGCGGCCGGCCAGCGCGCCGCGCTCCATCCCGCCATCGAGGGAGAGGCGCGCCTTGCCCGCTTCGATGGTGGCGCGGATTGGCCAGTCCTGGCCGGAGAAGGCGGCGACCAGCGGCCCGGTTTCGGCGGCGAGCGTCACCGGCAGGCCATCCAACGTCCCGCTACCGCGCCAACGCAGCGGATCGCGCCCATTGGCCTCGATTTCCGCCCCCGTCAGCTTGTGCGGCGCGAGGTCGCGCCAGGTCACTGCGGCATCGCGCAGCGTCAGCGCATCGACCGCGAGCAACAGCTTGATACCGGCCAGGGCAGCAGTATTGCCGCCGCCTGGTGCGCCGGCTGGCCGTTCGAAGCGCCAATTCGGTTGGCCTGCCGCGTCGCGTTCCAGCAGCAAATCGGGTGATTGCAGGCTGAGGCGGGTGATCTGGACCTCGCCCCGCAGCAGCGCGAGCAGCCCGAGTTCCGCTTCCAGCTTGGCCGCGGTGAGCATCTGCGGCCGGCTGCCGCCGGGGATATTCGCCAGCCCGACCTTCTCGACCGTCAGCTTCGGGAGAAAGCCGGCGACCAGCGATGTCGGCCCCTCGATCGTCAGCGTCCGCCCGGTTGCCGCCTGTACCGCCGCGGCCAGCCGGGGGGCGACGCTGCTGGCGTCGAACATCAGCAGGAAGGCCGTGGCGGCGATGATCGGCAGCAGGAGAAGGCCGAGGATGATATGACGGAGTTTCATCGCGGGGCGCTCGACAAACGGCGGGTGGGGGGCGTTCGCGGCACGGCGAAGCCGAAGAAGCGGAAGGTCTCCTGCATATGCGGCGGCAGTGCGGCGGCCGCTTCCAGCAGGCCGCCCTCCGGGTGCGGCAGGCGCAGCGCGCGGGCGTGCAGGTGCAGCGCGCTGGAGACCTCCTCGATATGCGCCGCGGCACCGCCATACTTGCCGTCGCCGAGGATCGGCGTGCCGAGGCCGGCGGCACAATGCACGCGCAACTGATGGGTGCGCCCGGTCAGCGGCTTCAGTTCCAGCCAGGCGGCGCGGCGGCGCACCGCGTCCAGCACGCGGAAATCGGTGATGGCCCGCGAGGCCCCCTCCATGGGCGCTTCGACCGCCTGCATCCGCTCCCCCCGGCCACCCGGCAGCTTGGCGAGGGCGAGGTCGATGCGGCCCTCGGCGAGGCTCGGTTCTGGGACCACCACCGCCCAATAGGTCTTCTCGACATCCCGGCCGCGAAAGGCGGCGGCGAGGAAGGCGGCGGCCGGCGCGGTGCGGGCCAGCAGCAGCACGCCGGAGGTGTCGCGGTCCAGCCGATGCACCAGACGAGGGCGCTCCTCAGCCTCGAATTGCAAGGCGTCGAGCAGCCCGTCGAGATGCCGGGTGATCCCCGGCCCGCCCTGCACGGCCAGGCCATGCGGCTTGTCGAGGACGATCACGCTGGCGTCGCGGTAGAGCACGAGCCCTTGCAACAGCTGCGCATCCTCGGGCGAGACCGCCGGCCGTTCGCGGGCCGGCGGCGCATCCGGGATCGGTGGCAAGCGCACGGTTTGCCCGGCGCCAAGACGGGTATTCGCCTCGGCCCGTTTGCCGTCGACGCGGATTTGGCCGGTGCGGAGCAACTTCTGCAACGCGCCCTGGGTGAGTTGCGGCACGTGCCGGCGCAGCAAGCGGTCGAGCCGCGTTTCGGCTTCGTCCGGCGCCACGGTGAGGAGACGAATGGTCATCCGATTATCCTATCACGTCCAGGTGGGGAGCAAGAATCGGCAAGCGTCGTCGGCTCGCTAAATGTTTCAGGCGTTGTCTTGAGTGATACATGATGAGCAACAAAAGAGATATGGAAATACCATGGTCGCTAGATTTCCTGAATAACGCTATAGTAACGAAATATCTGATCATGTTTGTCTGTGGGTTCGGAAGGGTAGGATTGCGACATTGGTGGGCCAAGATAGGGTCATGCTTGACTCTGGCCTGCCGATTCTGCTTTCTATGGGGATGCGAAAGATTCTCTCCTCCCTGGCGCTCGGCCTATTGCTCGCCGGCTGTGGCGCCGGCACCCCGGAATTGGGCGGCCCCGCCCCGGCTCAAGCGGCGGCGGTGAAGCGCGCGGATGCCGGCGGTCCGGCCATCGCCGGCCATGCCAGCTATTACGCGACCTATTTCCATGGCCGGCGGATGGCCAATGGCCAGCGCTTCGACATGGCCAGCAACTCCGCGGCGCATCGCAGCCTGCCGTTCGGGACGATGCTGAAGGTGACCAACACCGCCAATGGCCGGAGCGCCATCGTCGTGGTGCGGGATCGCGGGCCCTTCACGCGCGGTCGGGTGCTGGATGTCAGCCCGCGGATCGCGGGTGAGCTGGGCATGAAGGGGACCGGCGTTGCCCATGTGGTCGCACGCCCCGTCTCCCGCGACATGGTGGAACTGGCCGAAGCGCCGCAATAGGCGATGGCTTCGCCCGCCACCTTGATCCGCTGCAGGCAGTGCCGCCCGGCGCAATGCGAGGAACTGCCGAGGCCCGCCACCACGGCATAGGGCGGGGGCTGCGGCCCGCCCCGCAGGCGGGGGGTTCAATCACTGAGATCGCGGGCCGCCTTATCCGGCGGCACGACCCGCAGCAGCGGCAGGCTCAGTCCTTGGCCAGCCAGGCCTTGATCTCGGCATTATGCTCGCCGAGATCGGGCGCGCGGCGCCGGATGCTCGCGGGCGTGCCGGTGAGCCGCACCGGCGGGGCCAGGTGCTTCACCGCGCCGCGCGCGGGATCGGCGAAATCGACGACCAGCTCGCGCGCCGCGGCCTGGGGATGGGCGAGCGCCTCGTCATAAGCGAGCACGGGTTCGGAGGGGATGCCGGCCTCGGACAGCAGGCCCAGCCAATGCGCGCTCGGCTGCTTGGCCAGCGCGTCCTGGATCAGCGGGATCAGCTGGGCATTGTTGGCGACGCGCTTGGCGTTGCTCTCGAAACGCGGATCGCTCCGCAGCTCCGGCCGGCCGATGATGCCGCAAAGGGCTTGGAAGAATTTCTCCTTGCTGGCGCCCAGCGTGATCCAGCCATCGGCGGTGCGGAACACCCGATAGGGGGCGCTGCCGCGATGCAGTTGCCCAAGGCGTTCGGGCCTTGTGCCGTGGGTGAAGACATGCGCCGCCTCATAGACACCGAGGGAGATGCCGGCTTCCAGCAGGGATTGGTCGATCTGCTGCCCTTCCCCGGTGCTGTGCCGCGCCTGCAGGGCCCCGAGCACGGCGATTGCGCTGTACATGCCCGCGGTCACATCAGTGATGGCGATCGGCAGGCGATAGGGCTCGCCATCCGGCGGGCCATTGCCGGCCATCAGCCCGGACATGCCCTGCGCCATCATGTCGAGCCCACCATGGCTGGCCCAGGGACCGGTCTGGCCGAAGCCGGAGATGGAGCACCAGATCAGCCGGGGGTTCGCCGCCCGCAGCTCGGGATAGCCAAGGCCGAGCTTGGCCAGCGTGCCGGGCCGGAAATTCTCCACCAGCACGTCGGCGCGTCGGGCCAGGGCGCGGACCATGGCCACGTCCTCAGGGTTCTTGAGGTCGGCGGTGACGCTGCGCTTGTTGCGGTTCCACACCGCGAAGGGCTGGCCGCGACCTTCGACGAAGGGCGGCATGCGGCGCGCATCATCGCCACCATCCGGGCGTTCCACCTTGATGACGTCGGCGCCCATATCGGCCAGCAGCATCGTGCAATAGGGGCCGGAGAGGAAGTTGGTGAGGTCGAGGACAACGATGCCCTCCAGCGCACCGGCGGTCATGGCGCGAGCCTCTCCCATTGCAGCTCATAGCGGATGCTGCGGCCATTCACGGCGCGCGCCGGCGGGCCGAGCCAGACGGTGGCGCCCTCGGCGCGGACATTGCGCACCTGCTGGCTGCCCTGGCGATCGGCGAGGTTGGTGTCCTGCACCGTCGTGATCAGCGTCTGGCCATCGAAGGTATAGGGGCCGGTATAGCTGGCCCAGAAGCGCTTCGCCCCGGCCGGCAGCACGGCCCGGCCATCGCCCACCGTGCCCTGCATGCGGTGCGGGGAGACCTGCAGCATGCCCCAGGGCTCCGGCCCGTATTCGTGCTCGGCAACGGGGCGTTCTTCGGCATCGAAGGCCTTCACCTGCAGCAGCCGCCAGGTTCCGAGCAGTGAGATCATGCCATTCCTCCTGAAATCTTCTTGGCCAGACCATAGCAAAGCGCGAAGGCGGCCAGGCCGAAAGCCAGGCTCGCCAAAACATAGGCGGCGGCCAGCCGCCAGTCGCGTTCCCAAAGCAGGCCGGTCTCCAGCGAGAAGGCCGAGAAGGTGGTGAAGCCGCCGAGCAGCCCGGTGACCAGCAGCAGCCGCAGCTCCCCGCCCAGGCCGAAGCCGCCGGCCAGCCCGATGCAGGCGCTGCCGACCACGTTCACCGCCAGCGTCCCCCAGGGGAAGGCGACGCCGAGCTGCTCGATCGCCCAGAGCGAGACGAGATAGCGGGCAACCGAGCCGGTGGCGCCGCCGAGCGCCACCAGCAGCACCGCGCCGAAGCTGAAGGCGCTCATTCCCGCCCCCGCTTGGTCCGTAGCGTCGCCCAGTGCCGCATCCGTTCGGCGATGGCCGCCTCCGCCCCGCGGTCGCGCGGCCGATAGAAGCTTTGCCGCCGCATCCCGTCGGGGAAGTAGTTCTGGCCGGAGAAGGCCTCCTCGGCATCGTGGTCGTATTCGTAGCCGGCACCGTAGCCGAGTTCCTGCATCAGCTTGGTCGGCGCGTTCAGGATATGCGCCGGCGGCGTCAGGCTGCCGGTCTCCCGTGCCGCGCGCTGGGCGGCCCCCCAGGCGGCGTAGACGGCATTGGATTTCGGCGCGGTGCCGAGATGCACAACCAGCTGTGCGAGGGCGAGTTCGCCTTCTGGCGAGCCGAGCCGTTCGTAGGTTTCCCAGGCAGCGATCGCCAGCGGCAGGGCGCGGGGGTCGGCCATGCCGATATCCTCGGCGGCGAAGCGGGTCAGCCGGCGGGCGATATAGCGGGGGTCCTCGCCGCCCTGGATCATGCGCGCGAACCAGTAGAGCGCGGCATCGGGGTCCGAGCCGCGCAGCGACTTATGCAGCGCGGAGATGAGGTTGTAGTGCTCCTCCCGATCCTTGTCATAAAGCGCGGCGCGCTTGGCCAGCAGCCGGGCCAACTGTTCGGGGGAAAGAGCCGCCCGGCGTGGCGGCAGCGCGGCGAGCTGTTCGGCCATGTTCAGCAGGTAGCGGCCATCGCCATCGGCCATGGCGCGGAGCGTGGCGCGGGCCTCGGGCGTAAGCGGCAGGGCCGGCCCGAGCTCGCCCTCGGCCCGCGCCAGCAGCCCCTCCAGCGCGGCATCGTCCAGCCGCTTCAGCACCAGCACCTGGCAGCGCGAGAGCAAGGCGCCGTTCAGCGCGAAGGAGGGATTTTCGGTGGTGGCGCCGACCAGCGTCACGGTGCCGTCCTCCACCACCGGCAGGAAGCCGTCCTGCTGGGCGCGGTTGAAGCGGTGGATCTCATCGACGAACAGCAGCGTGCCCTGGCCGGTGCGCCGGCGTCCGCGGGCTTCATCGAAGACCTTCTTCAGGTCGGCGACGCCCGAGAAGACCGCCGAGATGGCCACGAACAGCAGCCCCGCGCGTTCCGCCAGCAGCCGGGCGATGGTGGTCTTGCCGACCCCGGGCGGCCCCCAGAGGATCAGGGAGGCAAGGCTGCCGCGCGCCAGCATGCCGGTCAGCGTCCCCTCCGGCCCGAGCAGATGATCCTGGCCCACCACATCATCCAGCGTGCGCGGCCGCAGCCGGTCGGCCAGCGGGCGGGGGCCGGCGGCCCCGCCCGGCGCCGGCGCCTGCTCCTCGGCGAAAAGATCGGGGGCCTTGGCCATGCCTCAGTGGATCACGTAGCCGCCATCGACGACGAGGTCGTGGCCCTGGATGTAGCTGCCCTCGCTGGCGGCAAGGAACGCCACCACCTCGGCGACCTCGGCTTCCGTACCGAACCGCCCGGCGGGGACACGGCCGGTCATCAGCGCCATCCGCCCGGGCACGCGGCCATAGCTTTCGATGTTGAAGCGCGTGGCGATCGGGCCGGGGCTGACGCTGTTCACCTGGATGTTCTCGCCAGCCAGCTCGAAGGCCATGTTCTTCGTCAGCTGGATCAGCGCCGCCTTGGCAGGACCATAGAGCGCATTCTCCTCGGCCGCGACGCGGCCCATCTGGCTGGCGATATGGATGATCCGTCCCTGGCCCTGGGCGCGCATCGCCGGCAGCACGGCCTGGCTGGCGAAGAAGGCGGCGGCGAAGTCGATCCCGAACAGCGTCGCGTAATCGGTGCGGGAGAAGGTGCCGAAGGGCTTGCGGCAGCGGATGCCGGCATTGTTCACCAGCACGTCGATCCGCCCGAGGGCGACGAGCGCGGCGGCGACCATCGCCTCCGGCATGTCCGGACGGGAGAGATCGAACAGCAGCGGCACGGCCTGCGGCGCGCCGGCGGCGCGACAGGCTTCGGCCACCTCCGCCAGCTCCTCGGGCGTGCCCTCGGCGGCGAGGCCGAGGGCGAAGCCCTTGGCGGCCAGCGCGGTGGCGATCGCCGCGCCGATCCCGCGCGAAGCGCCGCTGACGAGCGCCGCCTTCATCGCGGCGTCTCCAGCCCCGC
>CAITYE010000296.1 GCA_903896535.1 uncultured Paracraurococcus sp. | reverse complement strand
CGCGGCCGGCGTATCCGGCGCGAGCTGATCGAACACAAGCAAGCCTGAGGCAAGACGATCGCTAAAGCGCGATGCGTTGAGGCGGAATCGCCGAAGGCGCTGAATCGCGCGATCCAACACATACTAGAGCGGGCTGCGTGAACGCATGTGAACGCAGCATGCTCTAGAGCGGGATTCAGCGCCTTCGGCGCTCCCGCCTCAACGCCTCCCGCTCTAAGGCGCGCTCACGGCCGCGCCAGCCAGGCCGCGCCTTCGCGCTCGGCACCCGAGGGCAACGGCGCGGCCGGCGCGGCCAGCCAGGCGAGGATGTCACCCGCGACGACGGCGCGCTGCCGGTCGCGGAGCAGCAGGTGCCACCCCTCCGGATAGAAGGCCACGCGATCCAGCCCATCATCGGGCAGTTGCCGCAGGATCCTGCGCAATATCCGCTCCGGCACGAGAGCATCCCGCGCGCCCACCATCGCCAGCACGGGCACCGCCTGGCGATCCTGCCCCAGGCAGCAGGCCGGCACCGCCGCCACCGCGTGATCCATCAGGCCAAGCAGCCCGTAGGCGGCATCCACCCGCGTCACCTTGAGGGTTTTCGGATGGCTGCCCAAGCGTTCCAGCGCCGCCTCGTTGTCGCTGGCGCGGAGACCGCCGGCGCCGCCGCGGAAGCCGACCACTGGGATGGTCCGCGCCGCCAGCCAGACCGCGCCGCGGACCAGCCTCGGCATCGCCTCGCGTCCCCATAGGGCGGGGGCGAGCAGGACATAGCCCGCCACCTCCGGCGGTGCGGCGCCCCCGGCGGCGAACACGGCGATCGCCGCCCCCATGCTTTCGCCTAGCAGGAAAACGGGCAGGCCCGGATGCCGCAGGCGCAGCAACCGGCTGGCTGCCGTCGCATCCGCCGCCAGACTTTCGCCGCCCGCCCAGCGCCCGGGATGCGGCGCGCCACCGAAGCCGCGCTGATCATAGGCATAAACCGCGACCCCGGCGGCGGTGAAGAGCGGCGCCGCATCCTCAAGGAACGGCTCCGCCGCGTCGTTCATGCCATGCAGGCCGAGCAGCACGGCGCGCGGTGGCCCCGCCGGCAGCCAGGCCTTGAGCGGCAGGCGGGCGCCATCGGCCATGACCAGCGCCGCGCTGTCCAACGCCGGCGCTGTGATGGCCGGGCCCGCCGGGATCACCCGCGGGGTACAGGCCGCGAGCAGCAGGGCGAACACCAGCAGGATCAGGCCCGGGGGGCGCGGCATGGAAACTCCGTACGGCGCGCTGGCCGGGCCGCCCCGCGCCGTCTATCTTGGCGCTTCAACCGCTATTGTCCATGAGGAAGCCCATGCGCGACGCCCGCCTCACCGGCTATGCGCCCATCCCCGTCGCCGGCGTCACGCCCGACCAGCGCGAGGAGGTCCACACCCGCAGTGTGCCCTGCGATGGCGAAAGCCGCACCCCTGGCCTCGGCCATCCGCGGGTCTGGCTGCGGATCAACCCGGGGCAGGACAGCGTGACCTGCCCCTATTGTTCCATCACCTATGTCCTGGCCGCCGGCGCGGGGGCCGACGATCATCACTGAAGCACCCGCGACCGACGCCTCGGCGCATCTGATCCTGATCGACGGCTCGGGGTACATCTTCCGGGCCTTCCACGCGCTGCCGCCGATGACCCGGCCGGACGGCACACCGGTCAACGCGGTATTCGGCTTCACCCAGATGCTGAGCCGGTTCCTGATAGATCATACCGGCAGCCATCTCGCGGTGGTGTTCGACGCCGGGCGGGTGACTTTCCGCAACGAGATCTATCCCGACTACAAGGCCCATCGCCCCGACCCGCCGCCCGAATTGGTGCCGCAATTCCCCCTGTTCAGGGAGGCGACCGATGCGTTCGGCGTCGCCCGGATCGAACAGCCGGGCTTCGAGGCGGACGATATGATCGCCACCTATGCCAAGGTCTTCCGCGCCACAGGTGGGCGGGTCACGATCGTCTCCTCGGACAAGGATCTGATGCAACTGATCGGCGAGGGGGTCGGCATGCTCGACCCGATCCGCCAGAAGCCGATCGGCGCCGCCGAGGTGATGGAGAAATTCGGCGTCACACCGGACAAAGTGGTCGAAGTGCAGGCGCTGATCGGCGATCCCGTGGACAATGTCCCTGGCGTGCCGAAGATCGGCCCGAAGACCGCGGCGGAACTGATCAACGCCTATGGCGATGTCGAGGGCGTGCTGGCCCATATCGACGAGATCCGCCAACCCGCGCGGCGCGCGACGCTCACCGAAAATGCCGCGAAGGCCCGCCTGTCCCGCCGGCTGGTGGAACTCGATAGTGCGGCGCCGCTGTCGCTGGCGGTCGAGGATCTGCTGGCCCGCCCGCCAGAAGCCGGGCGGCTCGCCGGCTTCCTGCAGGAACAGGGCTTCCGCAGCGTGCTTGCCCGCATGGGCCTTGGCGATGCCGCCGGCGAGGCGGCGGGGCGGGCGCGCAACGCCGCGGTGCAGGCCGCCGCCGCCGCCGCCACTGCGACCCCGCCGGCCGATGCGCTGGCCTTCGGCCCCTATGAGACGGTGACCACGCGGGCACGGCTTGAGGCCTGGGTGGCCGAGGCGATGGCCGCCGGCGTCGTCGGCCTCGACACCGAAACCGACGGGCTGGACGCGCTGCGGGCCAATCTGGTCGGCGTCTGCCTGGCGGTCGCCCCCGGCCGGGCCTGCTATATCCCGCTTCGCCATGTCGGGCCGGGCGGTGGCCAGGCGGATATGCTGGCGGCGCCATCGGCCGCACCGGCGCAGTTGCCGCTGGCGGAGGCGATGGCGGTGCTGCGGCCCCTCCTGACCGAGCCCGCCGTGCTCAAGGTGCTGCAGAACGCCAAATTCGACCTCGAAATCCTGGTGCGGCCCGAGAATGGCGGCATCGCCGTCGCCCCGATCGACGATACCATGCTGATCTCCTACGCCATGGAGGCCGGACGCCACGGGCATGGGATGGACGAGCTCTCGGTGCTGCATCTCGGCCATAAGCCGATCCCGTTCGATGCGGTGACCGGCACCGGCCGCGCGCGCATCACCTTCGCCGAAGTGCCGCTGGATCAGGCCACCGGCTATGCCGCGGAGGATGCCGACGTCACCCTGCGCCTGTGGCACAAGCTGCGGCCACAATTGCGGGAGGCGAAGGCGCTCGCGGTCTATGAGCAGGTGGAGCGCCGCATGGTCGGCGTGCTGCGGACCATGGAAGAAGCCGGCATCAAGGTCGATGGCGTCGAGTTGGCGCGGATCGGCGAGGATTTCGCGCAGCGCATGGCGCGGCTGGAGGAGGAGATCCATCAGCTCGCCGGTCGGCCTTTCAATGTCGGCTCGCCAAAACAGCTGGGTGAGATCCTGTTCGATGAAATGAAACTGTCGGGCGGACGGCGCAGCAAGGCGACCGGCGCCTGGGGCACCGATGCTGGGGTGCTGGAGGAGGTCGCCGCATCGGGCAGCAATACCGGCGCTGCGCTGGCCCGCACCGTGCTCGACTGGCGGCAACTGGCGAAGCTGAAATCGACCTATGTGGAGGGGCTGGCCGCGGCGATCGATCCGCGGGACGGCCGCGTGCATACCGATTTCTCCATGGCCAATACCTCGACCGGGCGGCTCGCCAGCACCGAGCCGAACCTGCAGAACATCCCGGTGCGGACCGAAGAAGGCCAGCGCATCCGCCGCGCCTTCATCGCCGAGCCCGGGCATGTGCTGATGAGCGCCGATTACAGCCAGATCGAGCTGCGCCTGCTGGCGCATCTGGCCGATGTGCCGGCGCTGCGCGAAGCCTTCGCCCAGGGCGAGGACATCCACGCCCGCACCGCCGCCGACATCTTCCACCTGCCGCGCGAGGCGGTGGACAAGGAAGCCCGTCGCCGCGCCAAGACGATCAATTTCGGCATCATCTACGGCATGTCGGCCTTCGGCCTCGCCGGCCGGCTCGGCATTCCGCCCGGCGAAGCCAAGGGCATCATCGACGCCTATTTCGCGCAATACCCCGGCATCCGAGACGCGATGGAGCGGCTGAAGGAGGAGGCGCGGCTGACCGGCTATGTCTCGACCTCCTTCGGCCGGCGGCTCTGGGTGCCCGACATCAACGCCAAGGACATGGTGCGCCGCGCCGGCGCCGAGCGGGCGGCCATCAACGCCCCCTTCCAGGGCGGCGCGGCGGAGGTCATCAAGCGCGCCATGGTCCGCCTGCCCGGCGCGCTACGCGAGGCCGGGCTTGCTGCGCGGATGCTGCTGCAGGTGCATGACGAGCTGGTCTTCGAGGTGCCGGAGGCGGAGGTCACCCCGACCGGGGCGCTGGTGCGCGAGGTGATGGAGAATGTCGTCACCCTGCGCGTACCGCTGGCCGTCGAGGTCGGCACCGGCCGCAGTTGGGCCGAGGCCCATTGAGGCCAGCGCGGCGATTGAGGAACCAGCTAGAGCACGATGCGTTGAGGCGGAATCGCCGATAACGCTGAATCCCGCGATCCAACACATGCTAGAACGGGCTGCGTGAACGCAGCATGCTCTAGAGCGCGATGCGTTGAGGCGGAATCGCCGAAGGCGCTGAATCGCGCGATCCAACACATGCTAGAGCGGGCTGCGTGAACGCAGCACGCTCTAGCGTCGACGGATTGGACCGCCGGTATGCAGCCGTTCAGCCGGCCTTGCGGATGATCATGCCGATCGAGGTGGAGACAAAGCCGCCGATCGTCAGCCGCAGATGCGGCGTGTGCAGTTGCCCGACCGGAAAGCGCTCCGCGCTATAGGGCGGCACATCGACGAATTGATCGAACAGCAACGGCGCATGCTCCAGGTCGAATGGCAGCATCGTATGTCCGGCTGCCGTCAGCCGCGCCTGCAAGGCTTCCAGGTCGCGGCGCCGGAACAGCACGGTCGCCCCCCCGGTCAGCGTCGCCTCGCCGGGTTCCAGGTTCAGCTCGGTGGTATGGACGGCGATGCCACCCGGCTTCAGGCAGGCCATTGCCCGCTCAACGAAGGCCAAACCAGGCGCGATGCCGCCCAGATGCTCCATCGCACAGGCCGACCACAGCATGTCGTGGCTGCCGTCCAGCAACTCGACCGGCAGCGCGCCCATATCGGCCGGGCGGAAGCGGACCAGCGCGTCGAAGCTTGCCCGGTCACCAAGATGTGCGCGATAGAGCGCGTCGGTGTTGCTGACATGCTGGCCGGTGTCGATCCACTCGCGCGCACGGGTATCGCCGACATCGATATCGGTCGCCGTGACCGTGACACCGCGGCTGGCCAGGATCGCCGGCAGCGGCTCCTGCCCCACCGCAAAGCCGAGCGCGCGGCGGCCCGGCATCAGCATCCCGGCCTCATGCAGCGCCTGCAGGATGAAGGCATCCTCCCAGAGCTTGCGGTGATAGAAGGGCGTGGTGCCGAGCGCGATGCACCAATGCCGCAGCCAGTCGCTCTCGATATCGATGTGCCGGCAGCTGCGGCTGGTCAGCCCGATCGTCGTGGGCTCCGCCGGCAGGGCGATTCCCGGCCCGGCAAGGCTGGAGGCATAATGCCGCAGCACGACTTCGGAGCCGAGCATTTTGACCGTCCAGCGCAGCGTCTCCGCCTCCCGCTCCTCGCGGAGGCTTGGCTCGGCGGGCCGGCCGAAGGGGGTCCGACGCAAAAGGCTTTTCAGCAAGCTCAGGGGCATGGGGTCGAACGCCGCCTAGAGCGCGATGCGTTGCGGCGGAATCGCCGAAGGCGCTGAATCGCGCGATCCAACACATGCTAGAGCGGGCTGCGTGAACGCATGTGAACGCAGCATGCTCTAGCCGTCCAGCCTGATACCGAGGTCACGGATCAGCGGCCGCCAGACCGCGTTCTCAGACTGTACGAAGGCCTGGAACCCGGCCGGGCTCAGCGCCGCGCTTTCGATGCCGAGGTCGCGAAAGCGCGCCTTCACGTCATCGGCATCCACACCAGCGGTCAGCGCGTCATGCACGCGGTCGATCACCGCAGCCGGCGCGCCGGCGGGCAGGCTGATACCCTGCCAGCCATAGGCAATGGCGTCCGGCCAGCCGAGTTCGCGCAAGGTCGGCACGTTGGCCGCCGGGGCGCTACGCGCCTCAGACAGGACGCAGAGCGCGCGCACCCGGCCGTCGCGCAGGAAAGGCAGCCCACTGGCGCAGTCGATCACGACCAGTTCCACATTGCCGGCCAGCAGGTCCTGCATCGCCGCCGGACCGCCGCGATAGGGCACATGCGTGGCCGCGAGACCAGTGCGGCGCTTGACCATCTCCATCGCAAGGTGGTGCGGCGAGCCAACGGCCGGTGAGCCATAATTCGGTGCCTG
>CAITYE010000295.1 GCA_903896535.1 uncultured Paracraurococcus sp. | reverse complement strand
CTGGACCTCGTCGGACCAGCCCTTTGCCTCATCCTGGCTGAGCGGGGCCTTCTTGTCCTTTTCCTGCGCCTTGATCTGTTCCATGCCGTCGCGGCGGACCCCGCGCACCGCGACGCGGGCGGCTTCGGCGTATTTATGGGCAGTCTTGACCAGTTCGTTCCGCCGCTCCTGGGTCAGCGGTGGCAAGGGCACCCGGATCACCTGCCCTTCGGTCTGCGGATTCAGGCCGAGACCCGAGTCGCGGATCGCGATTTCCACCGCCTTGATCACCGACTTGTCCCAGACCTGGACCGAAAGCAGCCCGGGGCCGGCGACCGAGACGTTGGCGACCTGGTTCAATGGCTGGTTGTTGCCATAGGCCTCAACCCGGATCGGCTCCAGCAGCGCGGGGCTGGCGCGCCCGGTGCGCAGGCCAGAGAACTCCTTCTTCAGAAGGTCTACCGCGCCGTCCATGCGGCGCGTTAGATCCTGCTTCAGAGTCTTGATATCGGCCGGCATGACCCTCTCCCCCTGGGATGCGGACGCGCTCCGCCCTGTGGTGCGCGCGCGGTCACTGTTCGATGACGGTCGTGAACCTTCCCTCGCCGCGCATAACAGCGGTAAAGGCTTCCGGTTCATGGATGTCGAACACGATGATCGGCAATTTATTCTCTCGCGCCAGGCTGATCGCCGCCGCATCCATGACCGCAAGATCGCGCGCCAGCATGTCGTGGTAGGTCAGCGTGACATAGCGCTCCGCCCCAGGACTCTTGCGCGGATCGGCGGCATAGACGCCATCGACCTGGGTCCCTTTCAGCAGGACGTCGCAGCCCATCTCTACCGCCCGCAGCGCCGCCGCCGTGTCAGTGGTGAAAAAGGGGTTGCCGGTGCCGGCAGCGAAAATGACGACCCGGCCCTTTTCCATATGCCGGATGGCACGACGGCGGATGTAGGGCTCGCACAACGAGGCCATGGGGATCGCCGACTGCACCCGAGTTGGCAGACCGACCCGCTCCAGCGCGTTCTGCATGGCGAGTGCGTTCATCACGGTCGCCAACATGCCGATGTAATCGGCCTGGGCCCGTTCCATGCCAGCTGCCGCACCGGAGATGCCACGAAAAATATTGCCGCCGCCGATGACAAGACAGACCTGTACCCCGAGGTCGATCACGCCTTTCACATCCGCAGCGATCTTGCTGAGCACGGCGGTATCAAGGCCGTACTCGCGCTTCCCCATCAGCGCCTCGCCGGACACCTTCAGCATCACGCGCTGGTAGTTGGGCCGGGTGGTCATAGATAAGGTCCTTGGCGCGCCGAAGTGATGACCGATTTACTGATGGTATCGCCGGACGGCAAGCACCAGCGGCATAGATTCGGCGGTGGGCGGGACCGAGGCTGATGGCCTCGGCCCCCCCCGACGTCAACGGCCGAGACCGGCGGTCGCCGCAACCTCGGCGGCGAAGTCGGTCGCTGCTTTCTCGATCCCCTCGCCCAGTTGGAAGCGGGCGAAACCGGTCAAGTCGCCACCCGCTTTCTTCACCACTTCCTTCACCCGGGTCTCGCCATCGTGAACCCAGACCTGCTCCAGCAGAACGACTTCTTCGTAATATTTACGAATTCGGCCTTCAACCATCTTGGCGATGATCGCGTCCGGCTTGCCCGAAGCCCGGGCCTGTTCGGCCAGCACGGCCTTCTCGCGCTCAAGCGCCGAGGGATCGACCGCTCCGGCATCAAGCGCCTCCGGCCGGGCAGCGGCCACATGCATGCCGATCTGCCGCCCAAGCTGCTCGAGCACCGCGAGTTCCGACTGCCCTTCGAGCGCGACCAGCACGCCGATCTTCCCGAGCCCGGGGCGAATAGCGTTGTGCACATAGCTGGCGACCGCGCCGTTTGCCACTTCGAAGCGCTTCGCGCGGCGGATGGTCATATTCTCGCCGATGGTGGCGATCAGATCGTTCAGCTTCTGCTGCACGCTGTACTTGCTGCCCGGATATTCGGCGTGCTTCAGCTGTTCGACATCATCACCGAAGACCAATGCCAAGCCGGCGAGCTCGGCGACAAACTGCTGGAAGTGCTCGTTGCGGGCGACGAAATCGGTCTCGGCGTTGACCTCGACCATGGCACCGACCTGCGGGCCTGTGGCAACGCCGACCAATCCCTCGGCGGCGACGCGGCCGGACTTCTTGGCTGCAGCCGACAGGCCCTTCTTGCGTAGCCAGTCGATCGCCGCCTCCATGTCGGCGGCGCTCTCGACCAGAGCTTTCTTGCAATCCATCATGCCCGCGCCGGTCTTATCGCGCAGGTCGCGCACCAGCGCCGCGGAAATCTCGGCCATCTTTCAGCCCTCCTTGGTCGCGGCGCAAAGCGCCGCCGAATGCGCCGCGCCCTCAAGGGCGCGGCTAGCTTCTGTCCCCGCCGACCCGTTCAGGCCTGCGGCTGCGCCGCCTCGGCCTCGGCCACGAGCGCGACCTCGGCCACCTCGGCCGCGGGATCGTCAGTCGGCAGCTCAGCCGCGGCGCCGAGATCGACACCCGAATCCTGCAGATTGGCCGAGATGCCATCGAAGACCGCGCCAGCGATCATGTCGCAGTAAAGGTTGATCGCACGGATGGCGTCGTCGTTACCCGGGATTGGGAAGGCAATGCCCTTCGGATCGGCGTTCGAATCAACGACTGCGATGACCGGGATGCCAAGCTTATTGGCCTCCTCGATTGCCAATTTTTCCTTGACCACATCGATCACGAAAATGATGTCCGGCAGGCCGCCCATCTCCTTGATGCCACCAAGCGCGCGGTCGAGCTTCTCTTTCTCCCGCGTCAGCATCAGGATCTCTTTCTTGGTGAGACCCTGCACGCCGCCGGCGAGCTGCTCGTCCATCTGCTTAAGGCGCTTGATGGAGCCGGTGATGGTCTTCCAGTTGGTCAGCATGCCGCCGAGCCAGCGATGGTTGACGTAGTACTGGCCACACTTGGTTGCCGCTTCGGCCACGTATTCGGCAGCCGCCTTCTTGGTCCCAACAAAAAGCACGCGACCGCCGCCGGCAACCACATCGCGCACCGCCTTTAGGGCGCGCTCCATCATTGGCACGGTCTGCTGCAGATCGAGGATGTGCACCTGATTGCGCACACCGAAGATAAAGGGGGCCATGCGCGGGTTCCAGCGCCGCGTGTGGTGGCCGAAATGCACGCCGGCCTCGAGCAGCTGGCGCAGGGATACTTCGGGCATCGCCATGAGCGATCTTCCTTCCAAAAACGTCCGGTTGAGCCTCCGCAGCGCGCGCCCCCAAATGGGGACCGGACCCAGCCTTCCGGAAGGGTGCACCACGTGTGAATTTGCCGACGCGGGAGCCGAGCCGACAGCATTTATATGGCACGCAGCCGGCTTTGGGGCAAGCCGGACCCCGCTGCTACCCTCAGCCCGGATACTCACTGCCCCCCTGCGCGAGTAGCATTACCCTCATGGCCTGCGGTATCGCCACTTTCTCCGCCGAGCCATGCCTGACCAGAACGATGACGGTCGTGCAGGCGAAGGCGAGGCCACGATGCCAAACGGCATATTCGTGGGTCAGGCTGGTCCGGCGAAGAACGCCGGGGCGCAGCGTCAACGCTACTTCGTCATCGAAGCCGAGAGCCTTCAGATACCGCGCCTCGATCCGACTCACCACCGGCCCGGCTTCCCCCACCGCAAAGCGGCCGCCGAGTGAGAGCCAGTGGGAGACCCGCAAGTCCTCGCAATAGCTGAGGTAGGCCGCGTTGTTCACATGCGCGTATTGATCGCATTCCGACCAGCGGATGCGATGCCGCCGGATCACCGGCCACTGGCCTTCGATGCCGAAAGCGGCAATCTCCTCGGGCGACATATGATGCTCCGGACGCATCGGGCGTATTTTGCCCGCCCGCCCGGGCAGCGCCAGGGGTGGCCTTCCTCACGCCATTGTGCGTGTGCATGCGCGCGATGCTATGTGATACTTTGTCTACAGGTATCTTTTTGCACCTATAAGTTGTAGATTTTGCACAGATTTTCGTACTGCCAGGACATGTCCTCCCTCTCAGTCGCACACCTAAGGTTGCTACGAAATGCGAAAACAACTATCGATTGATTACTGTTAAAAAATTCACTTTATGCGCGGTCTGGAAAAATACACCGATCTATCATAATGGCTGTTCAAGGTGCGTGCCGAAAGATATACTTCGTTCACTCCGTTGGGAGATCACGCTAGTGCCATCGCCTCATCCAGTTGTTCGTGACGCATCGCTCGACACCAGCCGCGAGCCTCGCCGTCTATTGCCAGTGCAGCCGCGCACTATGGTCGAACAGGCGGCAGAAGCCATTGTGGCCGGCGCCGCCCGCGGCATTTTCCTCCCCGGCGATCGCCTGGTGGAGGCCGAGATCGCCCGCGACCTCGGGATCAGCCGCGTACCGGTGCGGGAGGCGCTGCGGCTGCTCGAATCGCAAGGCATTGTCGTTAGCACACCTTATAAAGGTATGCGACTGATGCAGGTGACCAATCGGGGCGTCGGCGCCCTGATGCGAGTTCGCCTCTCGCTTGAAAACCTGGCGGTGCAGGAGGCGCTGATGCAGTTAGGCGGTGCCGAACGCTTCCAGCACTTGCGCCGTGCGGGCGATGCGTATGCGACGTCCATCCATGGCCAGGACCCGGCGCTGATCGTCGCGGCCGACGAGCACTTCCACGCCGAACTCTGCCGCGCTTCGGGCAATCCGCCGCTGCTTGCGCTCTGGCTGAACCTGTCGCGCCAACTCGCCGTGATCACAGGCCTGACGGTCCAGGAGGATGACCTGGGCGCCGCAGTACGCCAGCACACAACGATGGTGGAGGCACTGGAGCGGGGCGATGAGGCCGATTCGCGTGCCGCGCTCTTCGCTCATATCAACACCAACCATAACCGCGACTACGAAGCGATGGTCGCGGAACGGCGCCGTAAGCTGGCCTGAGCCAGACTGGCGCTTGCCGGCGGGTCGCGAACGCAGGAGCATAGCGGCGACCGCCGCTTGAGGAGCTCCGTGATGGCCGCCTGGCAGACCCACCCGCACCAGTCGCAAAACTGGCAGCTGCACAAGCCCGCGGCACGTGGCCAGGGCGGCGTCGTGGTCGCCCAGGCCAAGGCCGCGGCCGAGGCCGGGGCAGATATACTGCGGGCCGGCGGCACCGCCGCTGATGCCGCGGTGGCCACCGCCTTCGCCCTCGCGGTGCTGGAGCCGTGGAACTCGGGCCTTGGTGGCATTGGCTTCGCCCAGGTCATGGCCCCCGGCATGGCGCGCGGCGAGACCTTTGATTTTGGCCCCGTCGCTCCGGCCGGGCTCGACCCGAAGGCCTTTCCGCTGACGGGGCGGCTGAAGCAGGACCTCTTCGCCTGGCCCGAAGTGGTCGATGACCGGAACATCCACGGCCCGCTATCCTTCGTCATCCCCTCCTCCGTCGCCGGCTATGCCCTGCTGCATGAACGCCATGGCCGACTGCCGCTGCGCGAGGTGCTGGCCCCGGCGGTTGCCCTCGCCCGGCGCGGCTTGCCGCAGGATTGGCACACCACGTTGAAAATCGCCGCTTCCGCCGCTGTGCTGCGGCGCTATGCGGAAAGTGCCCGCATCTACCTGCCGAACGACCTGCCGCCGATTGTGCCCTATCAGGGCGCGCCGGGCTTCCTGGTCCAAGGCATGCTGCCGGCGACGCTGGAACGCCTGCAGCATGCCGGGCTGCGGGATTTCTACGAAGGCGATATCGCCGCTGCGATCGCCGCCGATGTGCGGGAGATGGGCGGCCTGCTGACCGCTGCTGATCTGGCCGGCTGCCGGGCGCGCGTCCTGCCAGCGATTGAATATGCCTGGCGGGGCCGGCGCCTGATGCTGGCCAATGGGCTGACCGCAACGCCGACCTTGATGCGGGTGCTGGACGGGATGGCCGATGCCGATTGGTCGGGCGGCGATCCCTCCCCAGCTTGGTACGGCCAAGCCGCGCGCGTGCTGCAGGCTGCCTATGCCGAACGGCTGACCAGCCTGGGGGAGGCCGAGCCGAAGGGCGCCGATAGCTGCACGACGCACCTGACCGTCTGCGACAAGGACGGCATGATGATCGCCATGACGACGACGCTGCTCTCCTCCATGGGCAGCCGGGTGGTGCTGCCACGAAGCGGCGTCCTGATGAATAACGGCGTCATGTGGTTCGACCCCCAGCCCGGCACGCCGAATGCCATGGCGCCGGGCAAGCGCCCGCTGACCAACATGTGTCCGGTGATCGCCGCCACGGGCACCGAGCCGGAATTGGCCTGCGGCGCCTCCGGCGGTCGGCGTATCATGGCCGCGGTCTTCCAGTTGCTCGGCTTCGTCGGCGATTTTGGCATGCCGCTGGAGGCCGCGGCGCATCATCCGCGGATCGACGTCTCCGGCCCCGAAGGCGTCACCGCCGATCGCCGCCTGCCGCCCGAGGTGCTGGCCGCCCTGGCGCCAGCCGGGCCGGTCGAAGTGGT
>CAITYE010000294.1 GCA_903896535.1 uncultured Paracraurococcus sp. | reverse complement strand
GCAGGTCCGGCACCTGGCCGAAATGGCCATAGGCGCTGGTCACGGCATAGATCGGCCGGTTCATGCGCAGCATTTCGCGGATGCTGCGCGGGGAGAGATTGACCATATC
Source organism: uncultured Paracraurococcus sp. (assembly GCA_903896535.1). GTDB lineage: Bacteria > Pseudomonadota > Alphaproteobacteria > Acetobacterales > Acetobacteraceae > CAITYE01. The sequence goes on along the minus strand of CAITYE010000294.1, from coordinate 7,302 downwards.
GTTGACGACATGGCCAAGCTTCGCCTCGTCGATATCCTTGCCGGTGCCGTGCAGGTCGAAATAGACCGAAAGCGGCTTGGAGACGCCGATGGCGTAGCTGACCTGGATGGTGCAGCGATCCGCGAGCCCGGCCGCGACCACGTTCTTGGCCACATAGCGCGCGGCATAGGCGGCGGAGCGATCGACCTTGGTCGGGTCCTTGCCGGAGAAGGCGCCGCCGCCATGCGGCGCCGCGCCGCCATAGGTATCGACGATGATCTTGCGCCCGGTCAGGCCGGTGTCGCCATCCGGCCCGCCGATCACGAAATTGCCGGTGGGGTTCACGTAGAACTCAGCCTCCGGCGGGAACCAGCCGGCCGGCAGAACTTCCTTCACGATCGGGCGGATCACTTCCTTGATCTGCGCCTGCTCCATGCCCGCCACGTGCTGGGTGGAGACCACCACGCAGGTGACGCCCACCGGCTTGCCATCGACATAGCGCAGCGTGACCTGGCTTTTCGCATCCGGCTCCAGCCCCTTGGCGCGGGGATCGCCGGCCTTGCGGTATTCGGCCATCTTGCGGAGGATCTGGTGCGCGTAGAGCAGCGGCGCGGGCATCAGCTCCGGCGTCTCGTTCGTGGCGTAGCCGAACATGATGCCCTGGTCGCCGGCGCCTTCATCCTTGTTGCCGGCGGCGTCCACGCCCATCGCGATATCCGCGGACTGGCCGTGCAGGTAGTTCTGGAACTCGGCATTCCGCCAGGAGAAACCCTCCTGATCGTAGCCGATATCCTTCACCGCCGCGCGGACCTTCGCCTCCAGCCCCTGCATCGCGGCCTCGGGGCCACGGACCTCACCGGCGAGGATGATGCGGTTGGTGGTGACCAGCGTCTCGCAGGCGACGCGCGCGTATGGGTCGGCGGCCAGGAAGGCGTCGATGACGGTGTCCGAGATGCGATCCGCGACCTTGTCGGGATGACCTTCGGAGACGGATTCAGAGGTGAAGAGATAGTCGCCCTTGTCGCGCATGGCCTGCGATTGTCCTCGTGTCGCGGGGCAACCGGCGGAGGCCCCGGCTGGCCGCCCTGGTCTAAGGGCGCGTGCTGCGAGGCAGCATCCCGACCAGGGCGACGCCTTGTGACAAGCGGGCCGCGGGGGGTCAAGTTTTGTCTTTCCTTAGCGCACCTCGAAACTAAGACCCCTTGGCAGGCCGCATGGAATTGCTACCTCTTGAACGCGTTCTCCGGGCTTCCATGCTGTGACAGGGTGATAATCAGCGTAATGGCGAAGTCGGCGAAGATCCGCAGGGCTGCGGTCGATATATCCGTTGTTGAACGGACAGGCCGTCATCTCGACGCCTACACCAGCCAGCAGCGCTGTTTCGAAGACCAATAGCACCTGGCAACGCGCTTTCTCAGCGTTGCGAAACGCAATAGCCTTCTTCTCATCAGCAAAAAAGAAGACCCTGTCGTTGATGAAGCGACGCCAATCTCTAGCCGTGATACTGGGGTGCAAACGACTCTGAAGCGAGGACTCCCGCATCCCTTGTCGGCGAAGAATAACGGGAGGGCGCTCTACCTCAAGCACCCTTGTCCAAGCAGGTCGATTTTCCTCGATCAACGACAGCGGCGCGCCATAGTGCCCGATGAGCCAAGCGGCACTGCGCAGTCCATGCTCCCGGATACCAGCCAGGGCAGTGCCCTCGGTGACATGGAAAAGATAAGGAAACCGGGCCACGAAAGCGGCCGCCATCACCCCATCCCCAGCACATGCTGCATGTCGTACAGCCCGGCCGGCCGGCCCTGCAGCCAAAGCGCGGCGCGCACCGCCCCGGTCGCATAGACGCGCCGGTCGAAGCTGCGATGGGTCAGCGCAATCTGCTCGGACCCGGCGGCGAATAGCAGCGTATGCTCGCCCACCACCTGCCCGCCGCGCAGCGCGGCGAAGCCGATCGCGCCGGTCTGGCGCGCACCAGTATGGCCATCCCGCCCGCTTTCGATCCCCGCCGCCTCCAGCGTCGTCCCCCGCCCGCGCGCCACGGCGCGACCTAGCGCGACGGCGGTGCCGGACGGCGCATCGACCTTCTGGCGGTGGTGCATCTCCACGATCTCGGCGTCGTACTGCTCAGGCGGCAGGGCAGCGGCCATGCGTTGGGCGAGCGCCAGGAACAGATTCACGCCAGGCGCGAAATTCGCCGCATAGACCATCGGCACGCGCTGCGCCGCGGTGGCGACCGCGGCCTCATCCGCCGCGCTCAGCCCAGAGGAGCCGAGCACGAAGGGCTTGCCGGCGGCAAGGGCGGCAGCGGCATGGCCCGCGGCGGTGCTCGCCTGGGTGAAGTCGATCACCACGTCGCTTACCGCGAACAGGCTTGCGATATCGGGCAGGATCGGCGCGCGGTGATCGCCCCCTGTGGCCCCCGGGCGCAGCGTGCCGCCGGCCAACGTGGCGCCGGCGGCCAGCGCCTCCTCGCCCAGCAGCCGGCCCATGCGCCCGGCGATGCCGGCGATGCCGATGCGGATGGCCATCGCGTCCTCCCCCGGCAGCGGCCGCGTCAGCGGCCCAACCCGTCCCAGAACTGCGCCACCTTGGCGAAGAAGCCCTCCGCCTCGGGGCTCGACTTGCCGGCCTTGCCGGCCTCGGCCTCGAACTGCTCCAGCAGCTCGCGCTGCTTCGCAGACAGGTTCTGCGGCGTCTCCACCGTCACCTCGACGAACATGTCGCCGCGCGCGGCGCTGCGCAGCACGGAAAAGCCCTTGCCCCGCAGCCGGAACTGGTTGCCCGCCTGGGTGCCGGCGGGGATCGAGACGCGCGAGCGCCCACCATCGATGCTCGGCACCTCGACATGCCCGCCGAGCGCCGCCTGGGTCATGCGCAGCGGCACGCGGATGAAGATATTGGCGCCGTCGCGCTGGAAGATGGCGTGCGGGCGGATGCCGATATCGACATAGAGATCGCCGGCTGGCGCCCCGCGCAGCCCGGCCTCGCCCTCGCCGGACAGGCGGATGCGCGTGCCCTCCTCGACCCCGGCGGGGATCGAGACGGACAGGGTGCGGTCGCGCTGCACGCGCCCGGCGCCCTGGCAGACCTTGCAGGGGTTCTTCACGCTGCGGCCCTGGCCGCCGCAGGTCGGGCAGGTCCGCTCAATCAGGAAGAAGCCCTGCTGCGCGCGCACCTTGCCGCTGCCCTGGCAGGTGGTGCAGGTCTGGACGGACGCATTGCCCCCCTCCGCCCCGCTGCCGGTACAGGCCTCGCATTGCACGGCCGTGGGCACGCGCATGGTCTTCTTCACGCCGGTGAAGGCTTCCTCCAGCCCGATCTCGACGGCGGTGCGCAGATCGGCGCCGCGACCGGATGCCTGCCGCCGCTGCCCGCCCCCGGCCCCGAAGCGGCCGAACATCTCCTCGAAGATATCCTCGAAGCCGGCGCCGAAGGGCGCGCCAGCGCCGCCGCCGAAGCCGCCCGGGCCGCCGCCGCCCTGTTCGAAGGCGGCATGGCCGAAGCGGTCATAGGCGGCGCGCTTCTCGGCGTCCTTCAGCACGTCGTAGGCCTCGTTCAATTCCTTGAACTTGCCCTCGGCCGCCTGATCCCCCTGATTGCGGTCAGGGTGATATTGCATCGCCAGCTTGCGGTAGGACTTCTTGAGGTCGTCCTCGCTCGCGTCGCGCGCGACACCCAGCACCTCGTAGTAATCGCGTTTCGCCATGGCCGAGCCTTGTAGCAGCGTTCCCGGATCGCCGGGGGCAAAGCGCGCCGCCGGGCCGCACGACCGGTCGCCCGGAAGGGGGCGGGCCGGTCGCCGCCCGGTGGCGGGATCTTAGAGCAGACCATGTTCAGATGGAATCACCTGAACACGGTCTGCTCTCAGCGGGCGGCGGCGCCGCCCGCGGATCAGCTGGGCTTCTTCTTGGTGGGATCGACATCCTCGAAATCGGCGTCGACCACCTTCTCCCCGCCCGGTTGCGGCTCACCGCCGGATGCGGCCTCGGATGCCTGCTGCGCCTTGTAAAGCGACTCGCCGATCTTCATCGCCGCCTGCCCCAGCGCCTCATTGGCGGCCTTGATGGTCTCGGCATCGCCGGATTCCAGCGCGGTGCGGGCCGCCGCGAGCGCGCTCTCGGCCTCCGCCTTCTCGGCCGGGCCCAGCTTGTCGGCGTTTTCCTTCAGCGTCTTCTCGGTGCTGTGGACCAGCCCATCGAGGCCGTTGCGGGCCTCCACCGTCTCACGCCGCTTCTTGTCGGCGTCGGCATTCGCCTCGGCTTCCTTGACCATGCGCTCGATATCGGCGTCGGACAGGCCGGACTTGGCCTGGATCTTGATCTGCTGTTCCTTGCCGGTGGCCTTGTCCTTGGCGCTGACCGAGACGATGCCGTTGGCGTCGATGTCGAAGGCGACCTCGATCTGCGGCACGCCGCGCGGGGCCGGCGGCAGGCCCTGCAGGTCGAAATTCCCAAGCAGCTTGTTGTCGGCCGCCATCTCGCGCTCGCCCTGGAACACCTTGATGGTGACTGCGGTCTGGTTGTCGTCGGCCGTCGAGAAGGTCTGGCTTTTCTTGGTCGGGATCGTCGTGTTGCGGTCGATCAGCCGGGTGAAGACACCGCCCAGCGTCTCGATGCCCAGCGAGAGTGGCGTCACGTCCAGCAGCAGCACGTCCTTGACGTCGCCCTTCAGCACGCCGCCCTGGATGGCCGCGCCGATCGCCACCACCTCATCCGGGTTCACGTTGCGGGCCGGCTCCTTGCCGAAGAAGCCCTTCACCGCTTCGATCACCTTGGGCATGCGGGTCATGCCGCCGACCAGGATCACCTCGTCGATCTCGCCGGCCGAAAGCCCGGCATCCTTCAGCGCCTGCTTGCAGGGCTCCAGCGTGCGGCTGATCAGGTCGTCGACCAGGGCTTCCAGCTTGGCGCGGGTCACCTGCATCACCAGGTGCTTCGGCCCGGAGGCGTCGGCAGTGATGAAGGGCAGGTTCACCTCGGTCTGCTTGGCGCTGGAGAGTTCGATCTTCGCCTTCTCGGCGGCTTCCTTCAGCCGCTGCAAAGCGAGCTTGTCGCCGCGCAGGTCGATGCCCTGCTCGCGCTTGAACTCATCGGCCAAGTATTCGATGATCCGGGCGTCGAAATCCTCACCGCCGAGGAAGGTGTCGCCGTTGGTCGACTTCACCTCGAACACACCGTCGCCGATTTCCAGCACCGAGACGTCGAAGGTGCCGCCGCCCAAGTCATAGACCGCGATGGTGCCGCCCTTCTTCTGGTCCATGCCGTAGGCGAGTGCGGCGGCCGTCGGCTCGTTGATGATGCGCAGCACTTCCAGGCCGGCGATGGCGCCGGCTTCCTTGGTGGCCTGCCGCTGGGCGTCGTTGAAATAGGCGGGGACGGTGATGACCGCCTGGGACACCTTCTCACCGAGGTAGGACTCGGCGGTCTCTTTCATCTTGCCGAGGATATAGGCGCTGATCTGCTGCGGCGCGTATTTCGTCCCCTCGACCTCGACCCAGGCATCGCCATTGTCGGCGCGCACGATCTCGTAGGGAACGAGGCCCATATCCTTCTTCACCATCGCGTCATCGAAGCGCCGGCCGATCAGGCGCTTGACGGCGAAAAGCGTGTTGGTCGGGTTGGTCACCGCCTGGCGCTTGGCGCTTTGGCCCACCAGACGTTCGCCGTTCTTGGCGAAGGCGACCATGGAGGGGGTGGTGCGGGCGCCCTCCGCATTCTCAACAACCCGGGTCTCCTTGCCTTCCATGATGGCGATGCAGGAGTTGGTGGTGCCGAGATCGATACCGATAACCTTGCTCATGTGCTTCTCCTTTGCGGCAGTCCGGGTGCGGCCCGAAAGGCGCCGCGCCCGTCCCCTAGTGGTCCGATCCCGAGGCTTGGTACCCAAGCGTCGGGGGAATCGGCCCACCAAATCAATGGCTAGTGGTGCGTGCCAGACGGTACCATCCGTCTGGCACGCATCACTAGGACGGTTCATGCCGGGCGGCTGGCTGGGCGCCTGGAAAGGCGTATCCGGCCCGCCGCCGTCTTCCGGCATCTATTGTCGCGCCGGGTCCGGTGCAAGGGGCGCGCCGCGCAAACTTCCCGACCCCGGGGCCAGGCGTCGCGGCAGCGTCAGCCGGCCGGCCGGGGGCCGAGACCGAGCCCCCGCAGCCCACGATCCAGCACCCGCCGCCAGCCGGCCTTGCGCCGTTCGGTCACCGCCGCGAGGGCGAATAGCAGCGCCAGCAGCAGCGGCAGCAGGATGGCCCAGCGGGCCAGAGGGAGGCTGGGCAAGGGCAGCACCGCGCTGAGAAAGAGCAGGACCGGCGCGTGGAAGCAGTAGATGCTGAAGCTTGCCCCCGCGCACCAGCGCAGCGGCCCGGCAACCCGCCCGAGCGCCGCCTCGATCACGCTGCCCGGCACGAGCGCCGCAAAGCCCACCACATGCAGCGCCGAGAGCAGGCCGACGAGGTAGAAATCAACGAGATTCGGCGTGTTCTGCGCCGGAAAGAGCGGCCCTGAAAGCCGCCCGTAGCGGGCGACGAAGGCGGCATAGGCCGCGAAACCCGCGATGCTGCCAAGCCAGACCAGCCAGCCGGCGCCGGGGCCCAGCCGCCCGCCCTGGCAGACCCGATAGGCGGCAACCCCCAGCAGCCAGACCGGCAGGAGCGAGAGGATGGACGGCCCGACCACCGCCCCAAGCGCCAGGATCGCCGGCCAGCGCCAGCCCGGCGGGGCGAAGACGAAAAGGCCAAAGAGGGCGTAGTACCAGACCTCAAAGCACAGGGACCAATAGGGGAAGTTCGAACCGAAGCCGAGATCGAGCAGCCAGAAGCGGCTTACGAAGCCCGCCGCGCCAAAATACTGCCAGAGCAGTGCCCCAGGCTGGAACGGCCAGCCTGGCTGGCCATAGGCCAGCGGGGCGATCGCCGCGCCCAGCGCATCCAGCGCCGCCGTCAGCAGCAGCGCCGGCAGGGCGACCGAGAGCATGCGCGACAGCCGGGCCAGCGCGTAGTCGTAGGCGTGGCTTTCGCGGGTCGCGATCACATAGGCGATGACGAAGCCAGAGAGCACGAAAAACAGCGCGACCGCATCGCTTGCCACCGTGCGCAATTGCCAGAGCACGCCCCCGCTGGCCCGCATGAAGGAGAGATGCGCCAGCATGACAACGCAGGCCGAGGCAAAGCGCAGCAGGTCCAGATAAAGCGACAAGCCGCGCGACACCCGGGATGAGCCCTCCACAATCGGGGTCCGCCCCGCGCCGGAAGGCTACCGCAATAGCCGTGCGGGCGAAATCGTCTGAACGGGTCCCCCTTTGGGGAGGTTGGGACCCGGTGGGGGT
>CAITYE010000293.1 GCA_903896535.1 uncultured Paracraurococcus sp. | reverse complement strand
CGGCCCGGCCGCCCTGGGCGCCGACCCGCCGCCCGCCGCGTCGGGCCGCTCCGCCCAGCGCGCGACGGAACTCGAACAGGCCTTCGCCGCCCTGCACGCCGCCCCAGATGAGATGGCGGGCGCGCTGATCGAGGCCCGCATCCGCGCCCTCTGGCAGCAGCAGGCGGGCCCGGCGGCGGGCCTGCTGATGCGGCGCGCGGCGCGCAACCTGTCGGCCCGGCAGCCCGCCGATGCGCTGGAGGATTGTGACGCCGCCATCACCCTGCAACCGGATTTCGCCGAGGCCTGGGTCATGCGCGCGACCGCCTATGCGGCAGGCGGTGACGCAGCGGCCGCAGCGCGCGACCTGCAGGAAGCGTTGCGGTTGGAACCCCGTCACTGGACGGCGCTGGAGACTCTGGCCGGGCTGCAGGAGGAAGCGGGCGACCCCGCCGGGGCGCTGCGGAGCTTCCAGGCCGCACTGGCGCTGTATCCGAAGCTGCCGGGCGGCGCGGCACGGTTGCAAGAACTGACCGTCAAGGTCGAGGGCGAGGCGCTCTAAGACCATCGATCAAATTCGTTGAGCGCTGGTATTGGCCTTTCCGGGCCTTCAATCGGCGGGTGGACACCTCCGGTGTCCGTAGGCGCGCGACATTGGCCGTGGCGCCCCTTCGGGCGCTCGGCGCAGGTCAGAGCATCGTGGCGTTCTTGACATATCCCATGAAGCAATCACGCGGTTGTTAACGTCTGCATGCGCACAACGCATGGCTGGTGCCCGAACAGATGAGTGGTTTGTAATCTGTGAGAGGTCCATGTTGCATCGCGAAAGGTGCAGTCTCTTTGACTGCGGTGATGAAATCAAATGTCTGACCTTCTTGCTATGCTGCCCTACATGGTTGCGCTCCTTGCCGCCGCAGCGGCCGTCAAACACATTAAATAGGCGCGCCCGCCACCTCAGTTTGATTACTGGTTCGTTAGGCGTCGGCGCCCTTGGATGAATCAGCGCCAGCCATTTCGGCGTCTTAACCGTGACTTTGCGGCGCCGCGCAGCCAAATCCCTCAAGCTGCGTATGTCGCCCACCCCGCTGCGCCCGCCGCATGCCAAAGCAACGTACCGATGGCGGCGGGATGCCGCCCCAGCGCATTCTGGGTTCATGACGACCAACATCCCCCTGCCTGACCCGGACGCCGACCGCTGGGCCGCCCTGATCTCCCGCGATAGTTCTCCGGCCTGCGGGCCGTTCCTTTATGGCGTGACGACCCAGGGGGTGTTCTGCCGCCCCGGCTGTCCTTCCCGCCCGCCGTTGCGCCGCCATGCCAGGTTCTTCTGCGATACGCGCGCCGCCGAGGCCGCGGGTTATCGCCCCTGCAAGCGCTGCGACCCAAAGGGTGAGCGCGCTGCGTTGCACGCCGCCGCCATCGCCGCCGCCTGCGCCATGATCGAGGCGAGCGAGACGATCCCCTCCCTGGCCGCCTTGGCAAACCGCGCCGGATACGCCCGGCATCATTTCCTGCGGCTGTTCCGCGAAGCGACCGGCGTCACCCCCCGATCCTATGCGGAAAACGTGCGGGCGCGCCGCCTGCAAGCTGCGCTCGCCGCCGGGGCCAGGGTCGCCGATGCGGTGGCCAGCGCGGGCTTTAGCAGCGAGAGTGAGGTCTATGCCAAGCCGCGCCGGCTGCTTGGGATGACACCGGGCGCCGCCCGGCGCGGCGGCGCGGGGGAGACGATCCGCATCGCGGATGCGATGACGCCCCTCGGCCCCCTGCTGATCGGCGCGACCGAGGCAGGGATCTGCTTCCTCGGCTTCGCCGAATCCCCCGCGGCCTTGGAGGGCGATCTCCGTCATCGCTTTCCGCACGCCAAGATTGCCCCCGCCCCGACCGCGCTGGCCGCCACCCTCCGCCAGATCGTCGATTTCATCGAGGAGCCGAAAGCGGCGCTCGCCCTGCCTCTCGACCTGCGCGGCACCGCGTTCCAGCAGCGGGTCTGGGAGGCGCTGCAACGCATCCCCTGCGGCGAGACCACCACCTATGCGGCGCTGGCCGCAGCGATCGGCGCGCCGCGCGCGGTCCGCGCTGCGGCCAGGGCCTGCGCGGCGAACCCGGTCTCCCTCGCCGTGCCCTGCCATCGCGTGCTGGGCAGGGATGGCGACCTCACCGGCTATCGCTGGGGGGTGCCGCGCAAGCGCATCCTGCTGGCCAAGGAGCGGGCGGCGCAGGAGTGATACCAGCGGCGCGAGGCTTTGGCTCGTGCCGAGCGCCCGAACGGGCGCCGCGGCCAATGCCGCGCAGCTAGAGCATGCTGCGTTCACATGCGTTCACGCAGCCCGCTCTAGCCTTTGTTGGATCGCGCGATTCAGCGCCTGCGGCGATTCCGCCTCAACGCATCGCGCTCTAGGAAACCGGAGGTTTCCGCCCGGCGCTTGAGGGCCAGAAAAGCCATACCAGCGGTCAAAGGATCTGACCGCTGGTATGACCTTGCGGCGCGGCCCGGTCGGGGCGATCTCTATGGCATGACCCTCGCCCTACCCTTCCAGGATACCTACCGCCACCTGCCGGCGGAGTTCTTCACCCGGCTCGACCCCGCCCCAATCGCCGCCCCGTCGATGATCCGGCTCAACACGCCGCTGGCCCAGGCGCTCGGGCTCGACCCGGCGCGGCTGGCCGGGGCGGAAGGGGTGGCGATCCTGGGCGGGGCGCGGGTGGCGGAAGGCTCAGCGCCGATCGCCCAGGTCTATGCCGGGCATCAGTTTGGCGGCTTCTCGCCCCAGCTCGGCGACGGCCGGGCGCTGTTGTTGGGAGAGTTGCTTGCCCCGGATGGCCGACGCTTCGACCTGCAACTCAAAGGCAGCGGCCGTACCCCTTATTCGCGCGGCGGCGATGGGCGCGCGGCGCTCGGCCCCATGCTGCGCGAGTACCTGGTCAGCGAGGCGATGGCTGCGCTCGGCGTGCCAACCACGCGCGCCCTCTCGGTGGTCGCGACCGGTGAGGTGGTGCTGCGTGAGCGGCCGCTCCCCGGCGCGGTCCTGGCGCGCGTCGCCGCCAGCCATCTCCGCGTCGGCACCTTTCAGTTCTTCGCCGCGCGCGGCGATACGGCGGCAGTGAAGACGCTGGCCGATTACGCCATCGCCCGGCACGACCCGGCATTGACCGGCGATTACCGCGGTTTCCTGGCCGCCGTCATCACCCGGCAGGCGGCGCTGATTGCGCGCTGGATGCTGCTCGGCTTCGTCCACGGCGTGATGAACACCGACAACATGACGATCAGCGGCGAGACCATCGACTATGGCCCTTGCGCCTTCATGGAGGGCTACGACCCCGCGACGGTGTTCAGCTCCATCGACCATTACGGGCGCTACGCCTATGCCAATCAGCCGCGCATGGCGCAGTGGAACCTGACCCGGCTGGCTGAAGCGCTGCTGCCGCTGCTGGCCGAGGAGACGGAGGCGGCCAAGGCGATCGCGGTAGAGACGCTGGGCGGCTTCGGTCCGGCCTTCCAACGCGCCTGGTCGGCGGGGCTGCTGAAGAAGCTGGGGCTGGCATCGGTGCGGTCCGAGGATGCAGCACTGGTCGAACAGCTGCTGGAGCTGATGCAGGCGGCGATGGCCGATTTCACGCTGAGCTTCCGCCGGCTGGCCGAGGCTGCAGAAGGCGAGACGGCACCGTTGCTGGCCCTGTTGGGCGGCACGCCGGAGGCTGCGGCCTGGATCGCCGCCTGGCGCGAACGGCTTGGCGCCGAAGGCGATGCCGCCAGCCGCGCCGCCGCGCTGCGCGCTGCGAACCCCATCTACATCCCCCGCAACCACCTGGTGGAAGAGGCGCTCACCGCCGCCGAGCACGGCGACACCGCGCCCTTTGAGGCGCTGGCTGCGGTGCTCGCCGATCCCTTCACCGAACGCCCCGGGCTGGAGCGCTACGCCACGCCGGCGCGCGAGGAGGAGCGCGTGCTGGCAACCTTCTGCGGAACCTGAGGGTGCGGGTCCGCAAACGCCGGACGCCATGCTCCGCATGGCTCGACTGCGCGCATCAGAGCGGGCGACCAAACAAAAGGTAGAGCAAGGTGCGTGAACGCATGTGAACGCAGGATGATCCAGGGCGCAGGCGCCGTCCGGGCCCTTGCCTGACGCCCCTCGCTACCGTCCAAACCCCGCCATCGCCTGCTTCCATTCGGCATTGGCCAGGCTTTCCTCAATCGCCAGCAGCTCCGTCGCCATGGCGCCGCGCTGGTCGCGCGCCAAGCCTTCCTCGATGCAGCGCTTGGCCATGCGCAGCGCTGCCGGCGGGGCCTTCACGATGGTAGCGGCGATCTCGGCCAGCGTCGCCGCCAATGCCTCAGGCGCCACGAGCCGCGTCACCAACCCATGCGCCAAGGCTTCCTCCGCCGATAGGCTGCGCCCGGTCAGCATCAGATCCTTGGCCAGCCGCTTGCCGAGCACGCGCGGCAGGCGCTGCGTCGCGCCCACCGTGCCCCATAGGGCTTCCGGCGTGCGGAAGCTGGCGGCCGGCGTGGCGATAATGAAGTCGCAGGCGGCGGCGATCTCGGCCCCCGACCCGACGGCCGGCCCTTCGACCACGGCGATCACCGGCATCGGCAGCGCCTCCAGCGCGTCATAGGCGGCGAAGCCTTTGATGCGCCGGGCGCGAATGGCGTCATCGTCCATGCCCTGGCGCTCCTTCAGATCAGCGCCGGCGCAGAAAACCGGCCCTGCCGCGCGCACGAAGACCAGCGGCGCGCCCTCCGCCCGCAGCCGCCGGCAGGCGCCGCCGATCGCCACGGCCAGCGCAAGATTCAGCGCATTGCGCTGCGCCGGGCGGTTCAAGGTCAGGGTAACGACGCCTTGCGCATCGGCCTCCCACAGCAGCGGTTCGGTCATATCGCGCCCTCCTCACGCAGCCTGGCGATGCGGGCGGCATCGTAGCCGAGCCGCTCGCGCAGGATGTCCTCGGTATGCTCGCCCAGCAGCGGCGGGCGGGTGATCTCTGGGTTGTCCCAGCCCGCGAAGCGCAGCGGCACCGGCAGGGCGGGATAGTCGCCGAGCAGCGGGTGCTCGAAGCGCTGTACCATGCCGCGCGCGGCGACGTGTGGATCGGCCAGCACCTCATCCACCGCCAGCACCGGGCCGTTCGGCACATCCGCCGCATCCAGCACGGCGACGGCCTCCGCCCGGCGCATGCCCGCCAGCGCGCCGGCGATGCCGGCCATCACCCGCTCCCGCGCCGCCAGCCGGCCGGCATTGGCTGCCAGCGCCGGATCGGCGCCGAGCTCTTCGAGACCGAGCGCGCGGCAGAGCGGCGCCCAGTGCTGGTCGCTGGCGGTGATGTGCAGCCAGCGGTCATCGGCGCAGCGGAAGCTCGCACTCGGCACCCGCCCGGGATGTTCGGTGCCCAGGCGCGGCGGCACCTCCCCCAGGGCGAACCACCGCGCGGCGGCGATGGACAGCAACGCCACCTGGGCATCGAACATGGACACATCAACATGCCCGCCCTGCCCCGTCGCATCCCGCCCGCGCAGCGCCGCCAGCAGCGCCAGCGCCACCCAGAGCCCGGAGGTGAGATCGGCCACCGGCAGGCCCGGCTTCACCGGCCCGCCATCGCGCTCCCCGGTCAAGGACAGCAGCCCGCCCATGGCCTGGAAGACGGTGTCGTAGCCCTTGCGCTTGGCGTAAGGCCCGGTCTGCCCGAAGCCAGTGCAGGAGAGGTAGACGAGCCGCGGATTGACCGCGTGCAGCGCGGTGAAATCGAGCCCCCGCCGGGCCAGCGTGCCGGTCGGAAAATTCTCCACCACCGCATCCGCCTGCGCGGCAAGGCCGCGGATGATCGCCGCGCCCTCTGGGCTGCGGAGATTGACGGTGAGGGAGCGCTTGCTGCGATTGCAGCTCATGAAATAGCCCGAGACGCGCCCGCCCGGACCTTCCGCGAAGGGCTCGAAGCCGCGGGTCTCATCGCCCTGGCCGGGCTGCTCCACCTTGATCACCTCGGCGCCGAGCTCGGCCAGGATCATTGAGGCAAAAGGGCAGGCGAGCACCCGCGAGAGATCGAGGATGACGAGCCCGGCAAGCGGCTTCATCGGGCCAGCCCGCCGGCATCGATCGCCTGCTTCAACCGCCGCAGCAGATCCGGCGGATAGGTCGCAGTGGCTTCGGCAGCGGCGCAGGCTTCTTCCAGCAATCGCTCGGCCGGCACCACGCGGTTCACCAGCCGCAGCCGCAGCGCCTCCTCGGCCGGCATGGCGCGGCCGGTGGCCAGCAGTTCGAAGACATCGCGCGGGCTGAGGTGGCGCAGCAGCATCGGCGCGACGAGGGAGGGGTAGATGGCGTGCTTGGCTTCCGGCCAGAGGAAGCGCGTGCCCTCCGCCGCGATGGCCATGTCGGAGCACAGCGCGATCGAGGCGCCGGCGCCGACCACCGCGCCGTGCAGCGCGGCGACCACCGGCTTGCCCAGCTGCCCCGGCGCCGCGATCAACGCATCGGACAGCGCCGTGCGTTCGTTGCGCCGCGCTTCGTCCTGCATCGCCGCGGCGCGGTCGGCGAGGTCGGCGCCGGCGCAGAAGCCCGGCCCGGCGGCGGCGATCACCACCCCGGCGACGGCGGCATCGGCATCGGCCGCGCGCAGCGCCGCCAGCAGCGCGGCCATCAGCTCGCTCGACAATGCATTGCGCTTTTCCGGCCGGTTCAGGGTGAGCAGGCGGATGCGGCCGCGATCCTCGCGCAACAACACCATCGCCGCTTCCCCTTATCGCTGTCCCGCGCGAAGCTAGCCTTCACCGCCGCCCTGTCAAACCGAGCCCGATGCACCGCCGTTCGCTGCTGCTGCTGCCGCTGGCCAGCCCCGCCCTTGCCCAAGCCGCCTGGCCCAGCCGGCCGCTGCGCTTCATCGTGCCCTTCGCCCCCGGCGGTCCGGTGGAGGTGCCCGCGCGCTTCATCGCCGAGCGCATCGCACCCGAGCTTGGCCAGCCCGTGATCGTGGAGGCCAAGCCCGGCGCCGGCGGCGCGCTGGGCATTCAGCACGTGATCCAGGCGAACGATCCGCATACCCTGCTGGTGACGACCAGCGCTGTCGCGGTGCTACCGGCGATGCTGGCCAATGCGGGCTTCGATCCCCGTACCGATTTGCGCCCCGTGACGATGTTGACCGATGCGCCGATGCTCCTGCTGGCGCGCCCGGACAATCCCTGGCGCGATCTGGTGGGGCTGCTGGCGGCGGCGCGGGCGCGGCCGGGGGCGATCAGCTATGGCAGTTCCGGCGCTGGCTCGACCACCCATCTCGGCGGCGCGCTGCTGGGGTTCGAGGCGAAGGTCGATCTGCTGCACGTGCCCTATCGCGGCGCCGCGCCGGCGGCCACTGCGCTTTATGCCGGGGATACCGACCTGCTGGTGACGGGGATGGGAGAGGCGATGCCGCATCTGCGCGAGGGCCGGCTGGTCGCGCTCTGCGTCACCTCCGCCGCGCGCAGCCCGGCGCTGCCGCAGGTGATGGCGGCAGCCGAGGTGGTGCCCGGCTATGCGATGAGCATCTGGTACGCGATGTTCGGCCCGCGCGCCCTGCCGGATGCGGCGGTGGCGCGGCTGAATGCGCTGATCGCGCCGCTCCGCACCGGCACGTCGCTGGCGCAGCGGATGCAGGACAGCGGCATCGCCCTGCTGCTGGACGGGCCCGCACCGCTGGCCGAACGCCTGGCGCGGGAAGTGCCGCAATGGCAGCGCTTAGCGCAGCAAACCGGGCTGAAGGCGGATTAGCCCCGTCTCAGCCCATGCGGAGGCTTTTGCTGTACAGCGTCCGCCCCAGCAGCGCCTCCACCGCCTCCCCCGCCGCCCGCAGGGCCACCAGGTCGAGCCCGGTGCGGTAGCCCATCGCCTCCAGCGCCAGGACGAGATCCTCGGTGCAGGTATTGCCGGTGAAGCCCTCACCATAGGCGATGCGCGCGGGATGCCCGCCAGTGCCACCCAGCGCGCAATCGGCATGGGTCAGCCCTGCCTCAATGGCCGCCAGCGTATTGGCGATGCCGGTGCCGCGGCTGTCGTGGAAATGCGCGATGAAGGTCGCGGTCGGCAGCGCCCCGTGCAGCCAGCCGATCAGGTCCCGCACCCGGGGCGGCGTCGCGCTGCCGATGGTATCCCCCAAGGCGATGCGCGTCACGCCAAGTGCTGCGAAGCGCTCGGCATCCTCCAGCACCCGCTGCGGCGCGATGGGACCATCGAAAGGACAATCGAAGGCGACGCTGATGGTGCCAACCATGGTGAAGCGGTCGCGCCCAAGGGCCGCCATGGCCGCCACATTCGCCCATTGCTCGACACGGCTGCGGCGGAGATTTTTCTGCGTATGGCCCTCGCTGGCTGAAACGAGCAGCGAGATTTCCTCCGGCCCCCAGCCACCATCCTGGGCGGCGCGCGCGCGCTCCACCGCCTGGGGGTTGGGGCAGGTCGCCTTGAACAGCACGCCGGGGCGGCGGCGCACGCCCTTCAGCACGGCTTCGGCATCGGCGAATTGCGGCACATGCTTGGGGTGGGAAAAACTGCTGATCTCGATCCGCCGGAATCCGATATCGGCGATGCGTTCGATCAGCGCGATCTTCGCCGCGGCCGGGATAATCGCGCTTTCGTGCTGCAGGCCGTCGCGCGCCACGCATTCACACAGCACGACATCCGCGGCCGGCGGCGCCGCGCCGGTCATTTCCGCCAAATCGGCCTCGCTCGGCAGGTCGCTCATGCGCCGATCTCCCGCAGAATGGCGATGGCGGCCTCCGGCGTCTGCGCCGTGCGGGCACCGGCCGCGGCGAGTGCCGCTAGCTTGGCTGCCGCCGTCTCTCTCGCCGCGCCGGCCAGCGCGCCGGCATGCCCCATGCGTTTGCCCGCCGGCGCGTGCCGACCGACCAGCATGGCAACCACTGTCTTCGGGCAGGTCCGCACGGCCTCGGCCAGGGCGTATTCCTTGTCCCCGCCGATCTCACCGCAATAGAGCACGGCGGTCACGCCGGGATCGGCGCTGACCGCGCGCAGCCATTCATCCGGGTTGCGCCCGGCAATGGTATCGCCGCCGATATGCATGACCGCCCGCTGGCCGATGCCCGCCATGCTCAGCAGCCGTGCCATGGTCAGCGTCAGCGTCCCGCTACGGCACATGACCGCGACGCCACCGGGGATGCAGAAGCTGGGCGCGATGGAGCCCAGCAGGCCCTGGCCGGGGATGCAGAGGCCGAGCGTATTCGGCCCGACCAGCCAGGACCCGGCCGCCCGCGCGGCCTGGGCGGCGAGCATGGCATCGTGGACGGGCACGTATTCGGCGGCGACGACGATGCTGGGGATGCCAGCGGCCGCCCGCACCGCGTCCAGCACACCCTCGGGCGGGGTATAGATCACGGCAGCATCGGCGGGCTCGGGCAGGTCGCGGACATCGTCAAACAGCGGCAGGCTGTCCAGCACGCCCCCGCCGCGCCCAAGGGCGATGCCGGCGACGAGCTGGGTCCCTGCCTCCCGCATCGCGGCGACCTGGGCCTGGGCATAGCGACCGGTCGGGTTGAACACGACGACGCGGCGGGGGAAGCTGGCGAGGAATGGTAGGATCATTGGAGGCTAACCGTGCGACTGGCCGAGCATGATGGCAAGGTGCTGCTTCGCCGGCACGGCGTCGCGACCCCCGCGGGACGGCTGCTCGCCGGCCCGCCCGATCCGGCGGATACCGGCATCCTGAAGGCGCAGATCCTGGAAGGCGGCCGGGGCAAGCGCGGCCTGGTGCGGCGCGCGGGCCCTGGGGAGGCGCCGGCCGCGGCGGCGGGGATCCGCGCCGCCCTGGGCGATGCGGCCGCCCCGCTGCTGCTGGAGGAGGCGGTGCCGATTGCGCAGGAGATCTATCTTGCCCTGCGTATCGACGGCACGGCGCAGGCGATCGAACTGATTTGCGCGCCGACCGGCGGGATGGAGGTGGAGAACACGCCCGGCCTGCTGCGCGGGCCGCTCTTTCCTGAAGCGCCGGGCGCGCTGGCGGACGCCTTCCGCATCCTCGCCCCTGGCTTCGGCGCGGAACCGGCGGCGCGGCTGGCGCGCCTGGCCGTCCGACTCGCCCGCATCATGGTGGCCGAGGATCTGGAACTGCTGGAGATCAACCCGCTCGGCCTGCTCGCCGATGGCCGCTTGATCGCCTGCGATGCCAAGGCGGTGCGCGACGATGCGGCGGCCTTCCGCCACGCTGCCCCGGCGCTCTCGGCGGCGCTGGAGGATGCGGCGCTGACCCCGTTGGAGCGCCGGGCGCGCGATGCTGGCTTCCAAATGGTGGAACTGCCGGGCGGGCGGGTGGCGATGATCACCGCCGGCGCCGGCCTCGGGATGCTGATGGTCGACCTGCTGGCCGATGCCGGCTGCCCGGCCGCCTGCTTCATGGACAATGCCAATGGCGGCCCGGCCGAGACGATGCCCGAACGCCTCGCCTTGGCCTTCGAGATCGCCGAGCGGCCGGAGGTGGAGGCGGTGATGTTCTTCACCACGCTCGCCTCCCGCGGGCTGAAGGCCCGGGTGGAGGCATTGGCCGCCGCGCTGCGGGCACGGCCGCCGAAGAAGCCCTTCTTCGCCGGTATCGCCGCTGGCCACGCGGCGCTGCGTGGCTATCCGATGGAGCAGGCCCGAGCCGACCTCGCCGCGGTCGGTGTCGCCGCGCTGCATGATAACCCACACGATCTGGTCCGCGCGGTGGCGGCGGCGATCGGCTAGAGCGCGATGCGTTGAGGCGGAATCGCCGAAGGCGCTGAATCGCGCGATCCAACAAAGGCTAGAGCGGGCTGCGTGAACGCATGTGAACGCAGCATGCTCTAGAGCGCGATGCGTTGCGGCGGAATCGCCGAAGGCGCTGAATCGCGCGACTAAACAAAAGTTAGAGCAGGGTGCGCGAACGCATGGGAACGCAGCATGCGCTAGGCCATGGCCGATCAAGTGGCCGCGCCTGATCGGATATTGCTCGGCCGCACCGCGGTCGACCTGCCTATTCAGGCTCGATGCCGGCCAGGCGGATGATGTGACCGTATTTCTCCCGTTCGGCAGCGGTGTAGCTGGCGGCCTGCTCGAGATCGAGCGCCGCCGGCTCCAGCGCCATTTCGCGGAGCCGGCGCGAGACCTCGGGCACCGTCACGACACGGACGAATTGCCGGTTGATCGCCTGCTGGATCGGCAGCGGCGTCGCGCTGCGCAGCGCAAGACCGATATAGCCGCCGGTCTCAAAGCCCGGGTAGATCTCCCGCATCGCCGGCAGGTTCGGGTAGCGCGGCAGGCGTTCCGCCCCCGTCACCGCCAGCGGGCGGAAGCGGCCGGAGGCGATATGCGCATCGGCCGCGACCATGTCGATGAAGACGAAATCCAGTTGCCCGGATTGCAGGTCCGTGATGGCGTTGCCGATGATCTTGTAGGCGACAAGCTCGAAATCGAGTTGGCCGAGTTTCTGCAGCAATTGGGCGGGAATGCGGGATGAGCCGTTGAACCAGCCGGCGTTCAGTCGCCCCGGACGGGCCTTCATATCGGCAATCAGCGCATTGAGGTCGGACCAGGGCGCGCCGGCCGGGACCATGAGGTAGGAAGCGGTGATGCCGAAGATCCCCACCGAGGTAAAGTCGCGCCCGGCGTCGTAGCCGGGGTTGCGCATCAGGAACGGGTTGGCCGACATCGTCGTGGTCGCGCCCAGCGTCAAGGTATAGCCATCCGCAGGGGCCTGGAGCACGGCAAGCGTGCCGACCACGCCATTGCCGCCGGCGATATTCTCGACCACGAAGGGCAGGCCCGAGTCAGACTGGAACTGCCGCGCCGCAAGCCGGGCGCAGATATCGGACGAGCCACCGGCAGCGAAGGGGACGACGATCCGCACCGGTCGGGTGGGCCAGGCCGGCGGAGCCTGCCCCGCCGCCGGTCCAGCGAGCCAGGGCAGCGCGAGCAAAGCGCGACGACGCATCGCCTAGGCCCGAATCATATGACGGCTGGCCACAAAGGCAGGCGGCACAGCACGGGTTGCCTCCACCGGCCGCAGCCGCGGTCTGCATGCTCGGCCATGGCGTTATCCCCCCTGCCTTTCAGGTATGCTGGCACAGGGGGCGGGGCAGCGCTACCGACCGACGCTGAAGCAACTGTTTTGCTGCGCCACCCGGCGCAGGGCCGGGGGCACATGGGCGACGGCATTGCTCGCAGCGAGTTTGGCCCGGCCCTCCGGCGACCAGGTGGCGGGGCGGATGATCGGGTCGGCGAAGTTGCCGGCGATCCGCACCGGGATATCCAGCGCGAGGCTGCCGGTCGTCTTCGAATCCGTGCCGATCACGACATCCATTTGCTTGCGCCAGATATCGAAGGTGGCGATGCCGCTCAGCGTGCCATCGGCCGAGCGCAGCCGCAGCGGCGCCACCTCACCGACCCCGGCACGCATATTGGCGACCGCCAACAGGCAACTCACCGGCGTCAGGCCTTCGGATTTGTTGAACAGCGCCCCCAGATTCTGCGAGGCGTACTGCATCACCTCGCGCGGGATGGTGGCGTGGTGCAGCGCCAGCACGGCGGAGACATCGGCCCCGGACGCCGCTTGGACGACGTGATGGCCTTGCGCGGTCACCACGACCTCCCCCTTCATCTGTCCGTTCACCGGCAGGTCGCGCAGCCCGAAGGCCTGCCGCAGCGTGCCGATATCGGCATCGTGCATCGTCACCGAAGCATCGACGCGGGCCCCGCCACCGGCCGGCTTCGCCTCACCTTTCGCGCTCACCCGGGCGGAATAGGCGGTGAGCGCCAAATCGCGCAGCAGGATTCGGTTCGGCTCCAGGCCGCCGTCGAAATGAACCGACTGGGCCCGCAGCTTGTTGAAGATCAGCTCGCCGACGCGCAGCTTTGCCTCGATCCGAGGGTCGGGATTGGGGTCGAGATGCAGCGGCAGATCGGCGCTATCGGAGCCCTTCCCGCCACCTGCCGCCGCCGTCAGCATATGATTGAGATCGAGCTTGCCCGCCTCGATATCGATGGTCAGCGCATCCCCCGTCCCGGGCGCCCCTTCGATGAAGGCGAGCTGCGTGGCTTTGAGGGGGCTGCCCGACAGGCGCCCCTGCGCCTGGGTCAGACGCCACACCGGCCCATGATGCTCGAAAGCCCCAGCGAGGTCGATCGCGGCGGTCAGGCCCGCATCAGTTGCGCCGGCCAGCGCG
>CAITYE010000292.1 GCA_903896535.1 uncultured Paracraurococcus sp. | reverse complement strand
CGGCGACAAGCCGTTTGCCCGGGTGGAGGATGTGATGAGCCGCGAGGAGATGCTGGCGATCACCGGCGGCTACAAGCAGGCGGCGGGCTATACGTTGGAGAAGCTGGCGGCACGGGGGTAGGGGCGAACGTCTGCCGAACCGCGGCAACCGCGCAAAATCGCGCCCCGAATCAGCACGCCGCCGGGCTTGCCGCCCGCCGCGCCGTCGCGCACCTTCGGGGCATAGGCAAGAGGTCAGGATGATGCAGAATTCCGAAGCGATCTGGCAGTTGGTCGAAGCCAAGCGAGAGCCGTTCATCGGCCTTTCCGATCGCGTCTGGGGGATGCCGGAGCTTGCCTATCTCGAAACCCGCTCCACCGCCGAACATCTGGCGATGCTGCGCGAGCAGGGCTTCCGCATCACCGAAAATCTGGCCGATATCCCCACCGCCGTGATGGGAGAGGCGGGCGAGGGCGGGCCGGTCATCGCCATCCTCGGCGAATACGACGCGCTGCCGGGGCTTTCGCAGGAAGCGGGGGTGGCGGAACCGCGCCCCTTGGCCGGCGATGGGGCGGGGCATGGCTGCGGCCATAATCTGCTGGGCGCGGCCAGCCTGCTGGCGGCGACCGCGGTGAAGGATTGGCTGGCGGCGAACAAGCTGCCCGGGCGGGTGCGCTATTATGGCTGCCCGGCGGAAGAAGGCGGCGCGGCCAAGGGCTTCATGGTGCGCGACGGCGCCTTCGACGATGTGGATATCGCCATCTCCTGGCACCCGGCCGCATTCGCCGCGGTGCAGGAAGCGCTCTCACTGGCCAATACGCGGATCGACTTCGCCTTCCAGGGCCGCGCCAGCCATGCCGCCGCCGCACCGCAGCTCGGCCGCTCGGCGTTGGATGCGGCGGAGCTGATGAATGTCGGCGTGAACTACATGCGCGAACACATGCCCTCCGACGCGCGGATTCATTACGCCTATCTGGATGTGGGCGGCGTCGCGCCGAATGTGGTGCAGGCGACCGCCAAGGTCCGCTACCTGATCCGCGCGCGGGACCTGGTGGAGCTGCGCCGGCTGATCGGGCGGGTGCGCAAAATCGCCGAGGGCGCGGCCCTGATGACCGAGACCACGGTCGAAGCGACGGTGATCTCTGGCGTGTCCAACCTGCTCGGCAATCTGCCGCTGGAACGCGCCATGCAGGCCAATCTGGATCGCCTGGGCCCGCCGCCCTTCGATGCGGCGGACCGGGCCAAGGCGGCGGAATTCCAGGCAACGCTGACCGAGGAGGACATCGGCGCCTCCTGGCGCCGCATCGGCCTGCCGCAGCGGCCCGGCGTGTCGTTGTGCGATGAAGTGCCGGCGCTGGATGTGCGGGGCGCGCCAATGGTGGGCAGCACGGATGTGGGCGATGTCTCCTGGGTGGTGCCCACGGTGCAGGCGCGCGGCGCGGTTTATGCGATCGGCACGCCCGGGCATTCCTGGCAGCTGACCGCGCAGGGCATGCTGCCGGCGGCGCATAAGGGCATGCTGCATGTGGCGAAGGTCATGGCTGGCACGGCGGTGGATTGCCTGCGCGATCCGGCGCTGATCGCCGCGGCGAAGGCCGACCTCGCGGCCCGCACCGCCGCCGCACCCTATGAGCCCGTGCTTTCGGCGGAGGTGCGCCCACCCTTCGGCATGTCGCGCGGCGAAAGCTAGAGCATGCTGCGCTGCGGCGTAACCGCCGAAAACGCTGAACCCGCGACCAAACAAAAGGTTGCTTTTTCTGGCCCTCAAACGCCGGGCGAAAACCTCCGGTTTTTGTGGGCTGCGCGGCGTTGGTTGGGACGGCTGCGCCGCACTGGCCGCGACGCCCGTTCGGGCGCTCGGCACGAGGCAAAGCCTCGTCGCGGGTACACGGCAACGAAGACAGCCTGCTCTAATCCCCGTTGCCCCGCGGCGGCTCATCGAGCCCGTCTGGCGCCACCGCCAGCGGGTCGCGTACCAGCAGCCCGGCATCGTTTTCCGCCACCCGGCCGACGCGCCGGCCAACCGGCCAGGCGCGCACCGCCGCATCGGGGGCGGGGCGCAGCAGCCCGAGAAGCTCGGAGGGCGTCGCCGGGGCTTCGCCCAGCCAGCGGGCCCAGTCAGCGGGCGGCAGGATCGCCGGCATGCGTTCATGCAGCGGCAAGAGCTTGGCATTGGCTGGCACGGTGACGATGGTGCAGCTGCGCAGGATGCTGCCATCGGGCGCCCGCCAGCCCTCCCACAGCCCAGCGAGCGCCATGGGCGCGCCATCGGCAAGGGCAACGGCGAAGGGCTGCTTGTCCCGCCCGTCTTGACGCCATTCGTAGAAGCCATCGGCGGTGACCAGGCAGCGGCGCCGGGCGAAGGCCTCTCGGAAGGCAGGCTTTTCGTCCAGGCTTTCGCTGCGGGCGTTGATCATGCGGGCGGCACCGGCGGCATCCTTCGCCCAGCGCGGCACCAGGCCCCAGCGGAGCGGATCAAGACGCCGCGCGCCGCTTTCGGGATGGCGGCGGATGACCAGGGCGTCTTGCGTCGGCGCGCGGTTGAAGCTGGGCGGCGTATTCGGAAGCGGGTTCACCGTCTCAAAATACCGCGCCAGCTCGGCCGGGCCGCGCTGCTGGAAATACCGCCCGCACATGCCGCGCGACGTTCAGTCGATGCGGATATCGGCGCGCTTCACCATATCCGCGAAGAAGGCGATCTGCTGTTCGCGGAAGGCGGCGAATTCCTCGACCGTATTGGGACGGGTCAGGGCGCCGAGCTGGGAGAGGCGGTCCAGCACCGCAGGTTCCTTGGCCACCGCGTTCAGCTCGGTATTCAGTTGGCGGATCAGCGGGTCGGGCGTGCCGGCGGGGGCGAAGACACCGTTCCACTCCCAGGTCTCGAAGCCCGGCAGGAAGCTGGCCATGGCGGGGACGCCGGGCAGCACGGCGATGGGCTGCGGCCCGCAATGGGCCATGCAGATGGCCTGGTTGGCCTGGGTGACCGGCAGGGTGCCGGGGACGTTCGAGAATTGCAGC
This sequence comes from uncultured Paracraurococcus sp., assembly GCA_903896535.1. Classification (GTDB taxonomy): domain Bacteria; phylum Pseudomonadota; class Alphaproteobacteria; order Acetobacterales; family Acetobacteraceae; genus CAITYE01. The sequence goes on along the minus strand of CAITYE010000292.1, from coordinate 2,045 downwards.
GGCACCCGGCCGGTGGTCAGGTCGTTCCGCGACGCCGCGATCTCCTTGTACACGATGTGGTTGATCTTCACCCCGGCCATCAGGTTGAACAGCTCCAGCGACACGTGCTGCACGGTGCCGATGCCGGTGGAGGAGCAGTCGAGCTTGCCCGGATTGGCCTTGGCCAGCGCGATCAGTTCCGGGATGGTCTTGGCTTCGAACTGCGGCCAGCGCATCAGCGTGTTCGGCGTGAGCATGGCTAGGAAGACCGGCAGCAGCTCGCGGCGGGTGTCGTAGGGCAGCTTGGTACCGAACAGCGACGGATTCACCGAATGCGCCGTCGCATCATAGAGCAGCGTATAGCCATCGGCCGGCGCCCGGGCGACCGCCTGGGCGGCCAGGGTGCCGGCCGCGCCGGGGCGGTTTTCCACCGTGAAATTCTGGCCCATTTTCTGCGACAGCGCGTTGAAGAAGATGCGGCAGACCACATCGGCGGTGCCGCCCGCGCTGTAGGCATTCACCACCCTCACGGTCTGCGCCGGGTAACGCTGCGCCCGCGCCGCCAGTGGCAGGGCCAGCACCCCGCCGAACACCGCGCGGCGCGCCATGCGAAATCCTGCCATGCTTTCCCTCCCTCTTGGCTTTGTTGGACAGCATCCGCCGTGGTGAGCGGCGGCGCAACCCCGACTCAGAAGGGCAGGAAGATATCGAGCAGCTGCGAGCCCAACCGTGGCTTCTGCAGGTCAGACAGCGTACCGCGACCACCATAGGCGATCCGGGCCTCCGCCAGCCGGTCGTGGCGGACGGTGTTGTCGCTGGCGATATCCTGCGGGCGAATCACGCCTTGCAGCGCAAGCTCCCGCAGCTCGGCGTTCACCCGCACCTCCTGCTTGCCAGAGAGGACATAATTGCCGTTCGCCAGCACCTGGGTGATGGTGGCCGCCAGCCGCAGGGTCACCGTATCCGTTCGGTTCATTTTGCCGTCGCCATCCGTGGTCTGGGCGCCATTGGTATCAACCAGCGTCGCGGGCACCGCGGGCGGGGCGAACCAGCGCGTTTGCAGGCCAAAGAATTGCGGGATGCCCATGGTGTCGGAATCGACCCGGGCGCGCTGCGTCCGATTGTTCAGCTGCGCGGTATCCTGGATGCTGACCAGGACGGTGATCAGGTCGCCCACCTGGGACGCGCGCTGGTCGCGCAGGAAGGTCCGACTGCCCGGGCGCCAAAGGCTGTTATTGTTGCTCGGCGCCTCCCGCAGACCGGGGCCGGGCATCGTCACCGGGCGGTAGTTCGGATCGCGCGTCGGATCAGCAAGTTCCGATAGTGGCGGATCGCGTCCGACGCGCGCCAGCCGCTCAGCCTGTCCACAGGCCGCGAGCAGGGCGGGCAGCAGCAGCGGCAAAAGCCGCAGGGGCCGGGTCCTCACCGCAGCACCGGCACGCTGCCGGCCAGCACGCGCACGCGGCCCGGGCCGATGACCTCGCCTTCCACCACCTGTTGGCTGCCAAGGTTCATCACCGTGACGGAAGCGCCGCGGGCCGCGCCTTCCAGCGCGCGGCCCATGGCGGTGAGCGAGAGGCCCGGCGTCTCCAGGATCAGCGTCACCCGGCCGTTCTTCGACACCAGCTCCGGTGGCGCCAGATCGGCGAGTTGGAAGGGCAGCTCGGCGCCGATCGGGCGGCGCAGCTGGCGGCCGACCACCTGTTCGGCGCGCTCGGCCGCACCGGGCCGGACGCGTTCGGCCCGCAGCCGAACCTCCTTTACATCGCCGGGGCCGACAATATCGCCGAGGGCCAGGCGATGGTTGGCGATCGTCACCGGCACCGTGCGCGCCGCCCGGCCAGCCAGCCGCCAGCGCTGCGTCGGGATGCCCTCTGCCGCTACCACCAGGGTGGCGCTGAAGCGGCCGCTGGCGCCTTCGAGGGACATCGCCTCGATCCCCAGCTCGACCGGGGCGGTGGGCGGCACCATGGGCGGCGTCCAGGCGCCCAGCTCGATCTCCGTCGACCGCGAGCCGCCGAGCCGGACCAGTTCCGTCAGCAGGGCGGCATCGACATCGGCACGCG
>CAITYE010000291.1 GCA_903896535.1 uncultured Paracraurococcus sp. | reverse complement strand
GGTCGAGAGCGATTTCGCCGAGCTCGCAGCCGCGGGCATTTCGCTGCTGGGCGAGGTCGGGCTCGGCACGGTGAAGGCCGGCTACGAGGCGCGGGAGATGATCGCTTGGGCGCGCAAGCACGGTATCCAGAGCACGATCCATACCGGTGGCCCGTCGGTCCCCGGCAGCGGCTACATTGACAAGGACACGGTGCTGGAAGCGGATGCCGATATCATCGGCCATATCAATGGCGGCCATACCAGCCTCTCCGAAGCGCATGTCTGCGAGCTGTGCGAGCGCAGCAGCCGGGCGATTGAGATTGTGCACAACGGCAATGAGCGGGTGGCGATCGCCGCCGTGCAGGCGGCGCGCGATCTGGGCCAGTTGCACCGCGTCATCCTTGGCACCGACAGCCCAGCAGGCTCGGGCGTGCAGCCGCTCGGTATGCTGCGGCTGATCTCGCTGCTCTCGGCGCTGGGGGGCATCCCGGCGGCGCAGGCGATCGCTCTGGCCACCGGGAATACCGCGCGCATTCGTGGCCTGGATAGCGGGCTGATCGAGCCAGGGCGGGCGGCGGATCTGGTCTTCCTCGACCGCGCTCAGCACAGCGCTGGACGGGATATACTGCATTCGATCGAACTCGGTGACATCCCCGGCATCGGCGGGGTGATGATCGATGGCGTGATGCGCTGCGGCCGCAGCCGCAATACCCCGCCCGCCGACCGCATTCCCCACTGAAAGGCCGCCGTGATGCCCGCCATCATCCGCAAGTTGGTGACCATTCTCGATGAGACCCGCCAGGAGATGGGACGCGAAGTGAACCCGCCGATTCGTCGCGTCATCGCCTGCGCGGTGATCCGCAACCCCTTCGCCGGGCGCTATGTGGAGGATCTGGCCGAGTTGGTCGCTCAGGGTGAGGCCCTCGGCGGGCTGCTGGCCGAACGGGCCATCGCCGCGCTCGGTATCCCGGGTGAGCGGGTGGAGAGCTTCGGCAAGGCGGCGGTGGTCGGGGAGGCGGGAGAGCTGGAACACGCCGCCGCCCTGCTGCACCCGAAGATGGGCGCGCCGGTGCGCGCGGCGCTGGGCAAGGGACCGGCCCTGATCCCCTCGGCCAAGAAATCCGGCGGGCCGGGTACGGCAATCGATGTGCCTCTGGGGCACAAGGATGCCGCTTTCGTTCGCAGCCATTTCGACGCCATTGAAGCGCGGGTTCCGGATGCCCCGCGGGCTGATGAAATTCTGCTCTGCCTTGCATTGGCCACGGGCGGTCGGCCGCTGCCGAGGATCGGTGGACTGACGATTGCCCAAATCGAAGGCAAGGACGGATTGCGCTAGTCGGCCCCGTTGCCGCCGGCATCTGGCGGCGGAAAGCCTTGGCCTCCCTTGCCAAACGGCCGCAGCATGGCCATAGCTTGCGTAAGGAAATGAGTCCCCGGCACGGGGCGACGAGGGGAGCGCGATCCGGGTGACGGACTACATCTTGGAAACTTCTGGCTTGACCAAGGAGTTCCGCGGCTTCGTCGCGGTAAACGATGTGAACCTGCGCGTCGGCCGCGGCAGCATCCATGGGCTGATCGGACCGAACGGCGCCGGCAAGACGACTTGCTTCAACCTGCTGACCAAGTTCCTCCCGGTGACCCGTGGCAGCATCCGCTACGAAGGCCAGGACATCACCGGTAAGAAGCCGGCGGAGATTGCGCGCCTTGGCCTGGTGCGGAGCTTCCAGATTTCGGCGGTGTTCCCGCATCTCTCGGTCCTGGAAAATGTCCGCGTGGCGTTGCAGCGCCAGCGCGGTGGCAGCTTCGATTTCTGGCGCTCCGATTCGCTGCTGCGGCGGTTCAACGATCGGGCGATGGAGTTGCTCGAGGATGTCGGCCTGACCGGCTACGAGCGGCTGCCGGCGGGTGAGCTGTCCTATGGTCGCAAGCGGGCGTTGGAGATGGCCACGACGCTGGCCATGGAACCGCAGATGATGCTGCTCGACGAACCGACTGCCGGCATGGCGCATGAGGATGTGGATCGGATCGTCGCCCTGGTGAAGCGGGTTGCCGCCGGGCGGACCGTGCTGCTGGTGGAGCACAATCTGAAGGTCGTCGCCGGTCTTTGCGATCGCATCACGGTGCTGGCGCGGGGCGCGGTGCTGGCCGAGGGCGATTATCAGAGCGTCGCGCGCAACCCGGATGTGATCGCCGCCTATCTGGGCAGCGAGGCGCATACCGTGACTGAGGGAGTACCGGTTTGATGGCGACCCAGCTGGACACCCGTCCCGTTGCTTCGACCGGGGCATTGCTGGAACTGCGCGGCCTGGAGGCCTGGTACGGCGAGAGCCACATCCTGCACGGCGTGAACATCGATGTCCGCGAGGGCGAGGTGGTGACGCTGCTGGGGCGCAATGGCGCCGGCAAGACGACGACGTTGCGTGCCATCATGGGCCTGACCGGGCGGCGCGCGGGAAGCCTGAAGTATCAGGCGCGGGAGATGATCAACACGCGCTCCGACCTGATCGCCCGTGCCGGCATCGCCTATTGCCCGGAGGAGCGCGGGATCTTCGCCTCGCTCAGTGTGACGGAAAACCTGCTGCTGCCGCCCGTGGTCCAGGCTGGTGGACTCGATCTGGCCACCATCTACGAGCTGTTCCCTAACCTGAAAGAGCGCGCGAACAGCCAGGGCACGAAGCTCTCGGGCGGTGAGCAGCAGATGCTGGCGATCGCCCGAATTCTGCGGACCGGCGCCAAGCTGCTGCTGCTCGACGAGCCCTCGGAAGGGCTGGCGCCGGTGATCGTGCAGCAGATCGGCCGCACGATCCGCGAGTTGAAGCAGCGTGGCTTCACCGTGCTGCTGGTCGAACAGAATTTCCGCTTCGCCCAGACGGTGGCGGATCGCCATTACGTGATGGAACATGGGCGGGTGGTCGATGAAGTGGCAAATGCCGATCTCGCCGCCAGCATGGACCGTTTGCATCAATATCTTGGTGTCTAAACCCGCCGCAGAGCGGGTCGGATCAGGGAAGGAAACAACGAAATGAGCATTTCTCGGAGACAGGCGCTGACCGGCGCCGCCGCCGCCGCCAGCACCAGCTGGAGCTTCCGTCGGGCCAACGCGCAGGCCGCGAATACGGTCAAGATCGCGCTGCTGACCGATTTCTCGGGCCAGTACAAGGATGTCAGCGGGCCGACCGAATTGGCCTGCGTGCGCCAAGCAGTAGCAGAATTTTCGAATCGCGGCTTCAACATTGAAGTCCTCTATGGCGACAACCAGAACAAGCCCGATGTCGGCTCCAACCTGGTGCGCGCCTGGATCGACCGCGATGGCGTCGACGTGATCGTCGATGGCGGCGCGTCCTCGGTGGCGCTGGCGGTCAACGACATCATCAGGGACCGCAACAAGGTCTATCTGAACTCCACCTCGGCGACTTCGGACCTGACCGGCAAAGCCTGTACGCCAAACACCGTGCATTGGACCTATGACACCTGGAACGTCTCCAAATCCACCGCCGCAGCGTTGGTCAAGGACGGCGGTGACACCTGGTTCTTCCTAACCGCCGACTACGCCTTCGGCCACGCGCTGGAGCGTGACACGATGGCGTTCGTGAACGCGGCCGGCGGCAAGATCCTGGGCGGCGTCCGCACGCCGTTCCCCGACTTCGTCGATTTCTCCGCCTTCCTGCTGCAGGCGCAGGCCAGCAAGGCGAAGGTGATCGGGCTGGCCAATGCCGGGACGGATACCACGAACTGCATCAAGCAGGCGGCGGAGTTCGGGCTGACCAAGCGCGGTGTTCGTCTGGCGGCACTGCTGATGCATCTTCCGGTGGTGCAGGCGATCGGCCTGCCGACGGCGCAAGGGCTGGTCTGCACCACGACCTTCTACTGGGACCTGAACGACCGCACCCGGCGCTTCACCGCGAAGATGCGGCCGCAGGTCAGCGTGCCGGTCTGCATGAACCATGCGGGCGGCTATGCCTCGGTCCTGCACTACCTGAAGGTGGTGGGCGATATGGGCGTGCCCCAGGCCAAGGCATCCGGCGTCGAGACGGTGAATCGCATGAAGGCGATGCCCTGCGATGATGACTGCTTCGGCCCCGGTCTGATCCGCGCCGATGGCCGCAAGATCCACCCCGCCTATCTGTTCGAAGTGAAGTCACCGCAGGAGAGCAGCGGTGGTTGGGACATGTTCAAGCTGCTGCAGACGACGCCGGCCGAGGAAGCCTTCCGGCCGATGTCACAAGGCGGCTGCCCGCTGGTGAAGGCCTGAGAGGAGGCAACGATGGCGATGCATCGTAGAAACCTGCTTGCGGCGGGTGCCAGCGTCGGGGGTTTCGCCGGCTTCACCCGTCGCGCCCGGGCGCAGGCGGCAAATACGGTCAAGCTCGGCGGCATCGTCGATCTGTCCGGCATGTACCGCGACGTCGCGGGCCCGGTCGTCATCGCGGCAGCCCGCCAGGCGGTGCAGGATTTCGGCCCGCGCGGCTTCAATGTGGAAGTGCTGAGCGCCGACCAGCAAAACAAGCCTGATGTCGGGGTCAACGTCGCCCGGCAATGGTTCGACCGGGACGGCGTCGATTGCCTGATCGATGTCTCCACCTCCTCGGTCGCGCTCGCGGTCAACGATATTGCCCGCGAGAAGAACAAGGTGCACTTGAACACAACGGCGGCGACGTCCGACCTTACGGGGAAGGCCTGCACGCCGAATACGGTGCATTGGACCTACGACACCTACATGCTGGCAAATTCGGTCGGCGGTGCGACGGTGAAGGCCGGTGGCGATACCTGGTTCTTCATCACCGCCGATTACGCCTTCGGCCATGCGTTGGAGCGCGATACCTCCAACTTCGTCAAGGCGGCCGGCGGCAAGGTACTTGGCAGTGTGCGGACGCCCTTCCCCGGAACCAGTGACTTCTCCTCCTTCCTCATGCAGGCGCAGGCTAGCGGGGCGAAGGTGATCGGCCTGGCCAATGCCGGCACGGATACCACCAACTGCGTGAAACAGGCGGCCGAGTTCGGTTTGAACCGGCGCGGCATCAAGCTGGCCTCGCTGCTGCTGTTCCTGACCGAGGTGCATTCGCTCGGCCTCAATACCGCGAACGGCCTGATTGTCACCGAGAGTTTCTATTGGGATCTGAACGACCGTACCCGGGCTTTCACTCAGCGTCTTCGCCAGCAGATCGGCCCGGCGCCCGGCATCGCCAGTACCCATGCCGGTGCCTATGGCGGTGCGCTGCACTACCTGAAGGCCGTGCAGGATATGGGCGTTGCCGCGGCCAAGGCGAGCGGGGCGGATGCGGTGGCCCGCATGAAGGCCATCCCGACCGATGACGATGCCTTCGGCCCGGGCAGCATCCGTGCCGACGGTCGCAAGATCCATCCCTCCTTCCTGTTCGAGGTCAAGACGCCGGCCGAGAGCAAGGGCCCGTGGGACTATTACAAGCTGCTACAGACGACCCCCGCTGACCGGGCCTTCCGGCCGTTGGCCGAGGGCGGTTGTCCGCTGATCAAGTCCTGAAACTCCTAAGACCAGAGGCCATCATGTCGCTCAATCGTCGCACCCTGCTTGCCGCTGGTACCACCTATGGCGGCTTTGCGGCCTTCACCCGCCGGGCCCGGGCCCAGGCGGCCAATACGGTGAAGATCGGCGTGATGAACGACATGTCGGGCACTTATAAGGACAATACCGGCCCCGGCTCCCTCGCCTGCACGCAGCAGGCGATCGCCGAGTTCGGCAACCAGGGCTTTGGCGTCGATCTGATCTTCGCCGACCATCAGAACAAGCCCGATGTTGGCGTCTCGCTCGCCCGGCAATGGTACGACCAGGGCGTCGACATGATCCTCGACATCCCGACCTCCTCGGTCGGCCTCGCAGTGCAGAATGTTGGCCGCGAGAAGAACAAGATCACGATCAACTCCGGCTCGGCGACCAGCGACCTGACCGGGGCACAATGCGCCCCGACTGGCCTGCACTGGAGCTACGATACCTATATGCTTGCCAAGTCTACTGGTGGGGCGACGGTGAAGGCGGGGGGCGATACATGGTTCTTCATCACCGCCGATTACGCCTTCGGCCACGCGCTGGAACGCGACACGTCGAATTTCGTGAAATCAGCCGGCGGCAAGGTGGTCGGCTCGGTCCGCACGCCGTTCCCGGCGACCACGGATTTCTCCTCCTTCCTCGTGCAGGCGCAGGCGGCGCGGCCGAAGGTGATTGGGTTCGCCAATGCCGGCTCTGACACCATCAACTGCGTCAAGCAGGCGGCCGAATTCGGCATCACCAAGCGCGGCGTGAAGCTCGCCTCGCTGCTGATGTTCATAACCGATGTGCATTCCATCGGCCTGTCGACCGGCCAGGGCCTGATCTGCTCCGAGACCTTCTACTGGGATCTCAACGACCGCACCCGCGCCTTCACCAAACGGGTCCTGCCGAAGATGCCGAACCTCTATCCGAACATGATCCATGCCGGCTGCTATTCGGCCACGCTGCACTACCTGAAGACCGTGCAGCAGGCAGGGGTCGCCGCGGCCAAGGGGTCGGGTACCGAATTTGTTGCCCGCATGAAGGCGATCCCGACCGATGATGACGCTTTCGGGCCTGGTAGCATCCGCGCCGACGGCCGCAAGCTATGCCCGAGCTACCTGTTCGAGGTGAAGAAGCCGGAAGAGAGCAAGGCGCCGTGGGACTACTACAAGCTGCTGCAGACGACACCCGCTGATGAGGCTTTCCGCCCGCTGGCGGAAGGCGGCTGCGGCTTCCTGAAATCCTGATTGGGTGCGGGGAGGAGGGCGGGACATGGCGTTGCGCCGCCAGAGCCTGATCGCCGCCGGTGCCGCCCATGGCGGCGTCGCGGGCTTCAGCAGTCGCGCCCGCGCGGCTGCAGCGAATACGGTTAAGCTCGGGGTGCTGACCGATTTTACCGGCCCCGATCGCGGGTTTCGTCTGGAAGCCGCCCTCATGTTCCTGAACCGCCCCGAGGGACGCAGGACTATTGAGGTGAAGGCGCCTGAGGCGAGCCACGGCGCGTCCCACGTCGACAGACTTTTGCAGACCACGCTGGCCGAGCAGGCCTTCCGTCCCTTGGCGGAAGGTTGCTGCCCGCTGGTGAAGACCTGAGAGGATAAGACCATGGCCCTTCCCCGCCGCAGCCTGCTGGCCGCCGGCGCCGCCGTTGGCGGCTTTGCCCCCTTCACCCGTCGCGCCCGTGCTCAGGCCGCGAATACCGTCCGGATTGGTGTCATCACCGATATGTCTGGGCCCTATCGCGACATCAACGGCCCGGGGGCGGTCGCTTGCACCAAGCTCGCGGTGCAGGAATTCGCCGCCCGCGGCTTCAATGTGGAGGTCGTCTCGGCCGATCACCAGAACAAGCCCGATGTCGCGGTGAACATCGCCCGGCAATGGTATGATCGGGATGGCGTCGATCTTACGCTGAACATCGCCGCCTCTTCGGCCGCGCTCGCGCTCGCTGATCTGACGCGGGAGAAGAACAAGGTCTCGATCGCCACCTCGACCGCGACCTCCGACCTCACCGGCAAGGCCTGCACGCCGAATACCATCCACTGGGTCTTCGATACCTATTGCATGGCGAAATCCACCGGCGCGGCGACGGTGAAGTCGGGCGGCGATACCTGGTATTTCGTCACCGCCGACTACACGTTCGGCCATTCGCTGGAGCGCGACACGGCAGAATTCGTGAAGGCGGCCGGCGGCAAGGTGCTGGGCAGCGCTCGCACGCCCTTCCCCGGCACGAGCGACTTCTCCTCCTTCCTGGTGCAGGCACAGGCGAGCAAGGCGAAGGTGATCGGGCTGGCCAATGCGGGTACCGACACGATCAACTGCATCAAGCAGGCGGCCGAATTCGGCATCACCAAGCGCGGTACCAAGCTGGCTGCGCTGCTGATGTACGTCTCTGACGTCCATGCCCTGGGCCTTACCACCGCGCAGGGCCTGATCTGCACCGAGACCTTTTACTGGGACCTGAACGACCGCACGCGCGCCTTCACGAAGCGCGCCCTGCCAGTGATGGGCAATGTGCCGCCTGGCATGGCGCAGGCGGGCGATTACTCGGCGACGCTGCATTACCTGAAGGCGGTGGCTGATGTCGGCATCGCCACCGCGAAGACCGATGGCGCGGCCGTGGTCGCACGCATGAAGGCGCTGCCGACCGATGACGATGCCTTCGGCAAGGGCACGGTCCGCGCCGATGGCCGCAAAATCCACCCGGCCTACCTCTTTGAGGTGAAGAAGCCGGAAGAAAGCAAAGGGGCGTTCGACTACTACAAGCTGTTGCAGACGACACCGGCTGACGAGGCCTTCCGCCCCCTGGCGGAAGGTGGTTGCCCGATGGTGCGCAGCTGACCCGCAATCGAGAGAGGATGCCACCCCCGATGACCGCCACCCGCCGTCAGCTTTTCGCCACCGCCGGCGTCGCCGTAGGCGCGACGCTCGCCCCGCCGCTTAGCCGGCTCAGCCGCGCCCAGGCCGCCAATACGATCCGTATCGGCGTGCTGAACGACCAGTCCGGCCCCTACCGCGACCTCTCTGGCCCCTACGGTGTCCAGTGCACGCTGCAGGCGGTTCAGGAATTCGGCAATAAGGGCTTTACCGTGGAGGTGATCAATGCCGATCACCAGAACAAGCCCGATGTCGGTGCCAATATCGCCCGGCAATGGTACGATCAGGGCGTCGATATGATCCTTGATGTGCCGACCTCCTCGGTCGGCCTCGCGGTGAACAATGTCGCGCGGGAGAAGAACAAGGCCTACGTCAACACCGGCTCGGCCACCTCCGACCTGACCGGCGCGCAGTGCAGCCCGAACACGGTGCACTGGATGTACGACACCTACATGCTGGCCAAGTCGACCGGTGCGGCGATGGTGAAGGCGGGTGGGGATAGCTGGTTCTTCATCACCGCCGACTACGCCTTCGGCCATGCGCTGGAGCGGGATACCTCCAACTTCGTCAAGGCGGCTGGCGGCAAGGTGGTGGGCGGGGTCCGCTATCCCTTTCCGGCCACGACCGACTTCTCCTCCTTCCTGGTCCAGGCCCAGGCCAGCAAGGCGAAGGTGATCGGGTTGGCCAATGCCGGCGCTGACCTGATCAACACGATCAAGCAGGCCGCTGAGTTCGGCGTGACCAAGCGCGCCAAGCTGGCCGCGCTGCTGATGTTCATCCCCGATGTCCACGCGCTCGGCCTCAATACCGCGCAAGGGCTGGTGCTGACCGAGAGCTTCTATTGGGATCTCAACGACCGGACCCGGGCGCTGACCCAGCGCCTCAAGCCCCGGTTGAAGGACCAGGTGCCGAATATGGCTTCGGTCGCCAACTATTCGGCGGCGCTGCACTACTTGAAGACGATCGCCGATATGGGCGTCCCCGCCTCCAAGGTCAGCGGGATCGATGTGATCAACCGCATGAAGGCGCTGCCCTGCGACGACGACGCCTTCGGCGAGGGCACGATCCGCATCGATGGCCGCAAGCTATGCCCCAGCTACCTCTTTGAGGTGAAAAAACCGGAGGAGAGCAAGGCGCCGTGGGACTACTACAAGGTGGTGCAGAGCACACCGAAGGAGGAGGCATTCCGCCCCCTCAGCGAAGGTGGCTGCTCGCTCGTCAAGGCCTGATACAAGGCCATTAAAGGGGAGGATTGAGGATGCGCCTGAACCGCCGCAGTTTGCTCGCCGCCGGTGCTGCCACCGGGGCATTCGCCGGCCATCGTCGATCCGCCCGTGCCCAGGCGGCGAACACCATCCGCCTGGGCGTCATCTCTGACCTGTCCGGCCCTTATCGGGATACCACGGGGCCAGGCAGCGTCGTCCTGACCCGGCAGGCGGTGCAGGACTTCGGCAGCCGCGGCTTTGAGGTCGAGGTGCTGCAGGCCGATCACCAGAACAAACCCGATGTCGGCGCCAATATCGCCCGCCAGTGGTTCGACCAGGGCGTCGATGTAGTGATCGACCTGCCGACCTCCTCGGTCGCCCTCGCCGTCAACAACGTCGCGCGCGAGAAGAACAAGGTCCACTTGAACTCAGGCGCCGCCACCTCCGACCTGACCGGCGCGCAGTGCAGCCCGAATACGGTGCACTGGACCTACGACACCTACATGCTCGCGAAGTCGACTGGCGCGGCGATCGTCAAGCAGGGCGGCGATAGCTGGTACTTCATCACCGCCGATTACGCCTTCGGCCATGCGCTGGAGCGGGATACCGCCAACTTCGTCAAGGGCGCCGGCGGCAAGGTGCTGGGCGCGGCGCGCTATCCCTTTCCCGCCACCACGGATTTCTCCGCCTTCATCGTTCAGGCCCAGGCGAGCCGCGCCAAGGTGCTCGGCCTCGCCAATGCCTCGACCGATACGGTCAACGCCATCAAGGCGGCGCGCGAATTTGGCCTGCAGCGCAGCATGAAGTTCGCCGCCCTGCTGATGGGTGTGGTGGATATCAAGTCGCTCGGCCTGGAAAGCGCCCAAGGCCTGCTGCTGACCGAGGCCTTCTACTGGGACCTCAATGACCGGACCCGGGCGCTGACCGAACGGGTGCGGTCCAAGAACGAAGGCCGCCCGCCCGCCATGGTTCCGGCCGGCTGCTACGGCGCGACGCTGCATTACCTGAAGGCGGTGGCCAATCTTGGTGTGGCGCAAGCCAAGGCCTCGGGTATCGAGGCGGTGAACCGCATGAAGGCCATGCCCGCCGATGATGACGCCTTCGGCGCCAGCACCATCCGCGTGGATGGCCGCTGCCTGCATCCCGGCTATCTCTTCGAGGTGAAGAGCCCGGGCGAATCCCGCAACCCTTGGGACCTCTACAAGC
>CAITYE010000290.1 GCA_903896535.1 uncultured Paracraurococcus sp. | reverse complement strand
GGCCCGCCCGCGAGGCCCGCCCGGCGCGGGAGGAGAGACCTGCCCGCGAGGAGCGCCCGGCGCGGGATGACCGCCAACCCCGCGAAGCGCGGGATGACCGCCAACCCCGCGAAGCGCGGGATGACCGCCAACCGCGCGAAGCGCGGGATGACCGCCCGCCGCGCGAAGCGCGGGAGGAGCCACGCCGCGACCGCGCCGAGCGTGCGCCGCGCGAAGATCGGCCGATGCGCGAAGACCGCGCCCGCCGGGATGACGACCGACGCGAGCGTTATGGCCGTGGCCGCGATCGCGACGATCTGGGCCCGTCGGTGCAGGGCTTCGGCGATGCCGTCCCGGCCTTCATGCTGATCCCCGTGCCGCGCCCGAAGCGGGATGCCGGCCCCATCGCGGATAGCCCAACCGAAGACGTCGCGGCCGCGTAGACTAGAGCATGCTGCGTTCACATGCGTTCACGCACCCTGCTCTAACCGTTGTTTGGCCGCGGGATTCAGCGCCTTCGGCGATTCCGCCTCAACGCATCCCGCTCTAGGCTCCGGTCCCATGGATCACGGCGTGATCCATGGGACCGGATATACCCTGGCCTAGAACCCCTGTTTTCTAGAGCAATCCCAGCGGTCAAAGCCTGTGGTCGCTGGGCTTAGACCGCCTCGACCTCCGCCACACCCGGCAGCACCTTCATCGCCTGCATCATGCGGGGGGAGACGTTGAAGCCGCCGGGCAGAGCCATCTCCACCTCCTGCCCCTCCCCCAGCCGCGCGACCACGGAAACGCGCCCGCGCCCGCGCCCCTCGCGGTCCAGCAGCACGCGGATCGGATCGACCGCAGCCGGCCCATCGAGCCAGAGCCGCACCCCCTGGCCGACCTGCCGCGCCGCCTGCTCCAGCCCCTCCATCTCCTGGGCCGTCAGCCGCAGCGTCTCGCCCTCGGTGCGGAGATCAACCGTCAGTAGGATCAGGTTCCCCTCCTCCAGCAGCGCCCGCCCGCGCGCCAGCACTTCGGAAAACAGCGTCACCTCGATGCTGCCGGTGGCGTCCGACAGCGTGACCCAGGCCATCCGGCTGCCGGTGCGGGTCGGGCGTTCCTTGCTGTTGACGACAGTGCCCGCCAGCTTCACCCGCCCCGTCCCCGCCTTGGCCCGCGCCCCCACCTGCCCGATCGGCGTGACGCCAAGGCGGGCCAGCAGCGGCTTATAGGTATCGAGCGGATGCGCGGAGAGGTGAAAGCCCACCGCCTCCGCCTCAAAGCCCAGGCGGTCGAGCTGCGGCCAATCCGGCACCTCGGGCAGGCGCAGCGCCTCCGCCGGGGCGTCCGAGCCGCCGAAGAGCGCGATCTGGCTGCTGCTGCGGTCCTCGGCCGAGGCCTGGGCACGGCGGAGGATCAGCTCGGCCCCCGCCACCAGGCGGGCGCGGTTGCCTTCCATCGTATCGAAGGCGCCGGCCTTGGCGAGGTTTTCGATCTGCATCTTGTTCAGCAGCCGGGGATCGACCCGATGCGCGAAATCACCAAGCGAGGCGAAGGCGCCCGCCGCATCGCGGCTCGCCACCAGGTCGCGCATGGCCTGGGCGCCGACCCGCTTCACCGCCGCCAGTGCGAAGCGGATCGCCGGGCCGTCCGGCGTCTCCTCGACCAGGAACTCGGCGCCGGAGCGGTTGATGTCGGGCGGCAGCACCGGAATGCGAAGCCGCGAGGCCTCCTGCATATGCCCCGCCAGCTTCTCGGTCTTGTCGAGATCGAGCGTCATGGAGGCGGCGAGGAAGGCGAGCGGGTGGTTCGCCTTCATCCAGGCTGTCTGGTAGCTGACCAGCGCATAGGCGGCGGCGTGGGATTTGTTGAAGCCGTAATCGGCGAACTTCGCCATCAGGTCGAAGATCTCGGTCGCCTTGGGCGGCTCGATCCCGTTGCCGACCGCACCTTCGGTGAAGATGGCGCGCTGCTGCTCCATCTCCTTGGCGATCTTCTTGCCCATGGCGCGGCGCAGCAGGTCGGCGCCGCCCAGCGAATAGCCCGCCAGCTCCTGGGCGATCTGCATCACCTGTTCCTGGTAGACCATGATGCCGTAGGTCTCGGCCAGGATGGCGTGGATGCGCGGATGCGGCGCTTCCCAGGACTCCCCCGCCTTGCGCTGGCAATAGGCGGGGATATTGGCCATCGGCCCCGGCCGATACAGCGCGACGGCGGCGATCAGATCCTCGAAGCGATCGACCTTCATCTGCCGCAGGCAGTCCCGCATGCCCTGGCCTTCGAACTGGAACACCCCGGCGGCATCGCCCCGGCGCAGCATCTCAAAGGTCTGGGGATCATCAAGCGGCAGGGTGGCGAGGTCGATGGTGACGCCCTGGCGGGCCAGGATCTCCACCGCGCGTTCCAGCACCGTCAGCGTCTTCAGGCCAAGGAAGTCGAACTTCACCAACGAAGCCTGCTCGACATACTTCATCGAATACTGGGTGATCAGCATGTCGCTGCGCGGGTCGCGATAAAGCGGGACGATCTCGATCAGCGGCTTGCGGCCGATGACGACGCCGGCGGCATGGGTCGAGGCGTTGCGATAGAGCCCTTCGAGCTGGTTGGCGATTTCCAGCAGCCGGGCCACCTGTTCATCAGTGTCGCGCAGCTGTTGCAGCCGCGGCTCGCCCTCGATCGCCTGCGCCAACGTCACCGGCTTGGCCGGGTTGAAGGGGATGAGGGAGGCGATGCGGTCCACTTGCCCATAGGGCATGCCCAACACGCGGCCGACATCGCGTACCGCCGCCTTGGCCTGCAACTTGCCGAAGGTGATGATCTGCGCGACGCGATCGGCGCCGTATTCGCGCCGGACGTAGCGGATCACCTCGTCGCGCCGGTCCTGGCAGAAATCGATGTCGAAATCCGGCATCGACACGCGCTCGGGGTTCAGGAAGCGTTCGAACAGCAGGCCGAAGCGCAGCGGGTCGAGATCGGTGATCTGCAAAGCCCAGGCGGCGACCGAGCCGGCGCCGGACCCGCGCCCGGGGCCCACCGGAATCGCCTGCTGCTTGGCCCATTGGATGAAGTCGGCGACGATCAGGAAATAGCCGGAAAAGCCCATCTGCTCGATGACGCCGATTTCGTAATCCAGCCGCGTGCGATGCGTGGCGCGTTCGGCCTCGGCCATGCCGAGCGCATTGAGCCGCTGTTCAAGCCCGGCTGTGGCCATGGCGCGGACCGTCTCGGCTTCGGTCATCCCCTCGCCCACCTTGGGGGAGATCGGCAGCTCCGGCTTCTTCGTCTCGGCCATCACCGCGCAGAGCCGGGCGATGGCCAGCGTATTGTCGCAAGCCTCTGGCAGATCGGCAAAGAGCGCGCGCATCGCCGCCGCCGGCTTGAACCAATGCTCGGCGGTAACGCGCCGCCGGTCTGCTTCTGCCATGGTCCGCCCCTCGGCGATGCAGAGCAGCGCGTCATGCGCCTCATGCATCCCCGGGGTCGCGAAATAGACGTCGTTGGTCGCGACGATCGGCAGGCCAAGCCGATCAGCGAGCGCCAGCAGCGCCGGCTCGATCACCCGTTCCACCGGCAGGCCGTGGCGCGTCAACTCCACCGCGATGCGGCCGGGGAAGATCTCGGCCAGCGCGCGCAGCAGTGCCTCCGCCGGGCCGCCACGACCTTCGCCCAGCAGCCGGGAGACGGTGCCGAAGGTGCCCCCAGTCAACAGGAAGATCCCATCGGCATGCGCCCGCAAGGCATCGAGGCCGAGCGCCGGGCGACCGCTGGGATTATCGCCGAGGAAGCCGAGCGAGGAGAGGCGCTGCAGATTGTCGAGCCCCTTGGCGTTCATCGCCAAAGCGACCAGCGGCTCCGGCGGCAGGCGGTCGGCTTCCGGCCGCTCATCGCTCGCCCGGCGGGAGAGAAAGAGCTGGCAGCCCAGCACCGGCTGGATGCCCTTGGCGGCGCAGCCTTGGGAGAATTCCAGCGCGCCGAACAGATTGGCGGTATCGGTCAGCGCCACCGCCGGCATGCCCTCAGCCCGCGCCAGCACCGCCAGCTTTTCGGCCTTGATGGCGCCTTCGCTGAGCGAATAGCTGGAATGGACGTGCAGATGGATAAAGCTGGCCGAGTCGCGCATGGGCAGAAGGATAGCACCCGACAGGCGCGGCAGGAGGCTTTCGCCGCGTGCCCAGCCCCCGGCCGGGCGCCGCGGCCAGGGCCGCGAAGTCCAGCAAACCGAAGGTTTCCGGCCGGCGATTGAAGCCCAGAAAAACGATCCCAGCGGCCAAAGGATTTGACCGCTGGGATCAGTCCAGCGTCACGCTGCCCGCAAAGACCGGCACGCATTGGCCGCCGACGCGGGCGCGGATGCCGTCAGCGCCCCGCCGCGCCGCGGCGTAAAGCGTGCTCGGCCGGCCCATCTCCACCCCCTGGCGGATGGTCCAGGCGCCGCGTTCGCCGCCTGACAGATGCAGCAGGAAGCCCGCCAGCGGGGTCGCGGCGGACCCGGTCGCCGGGTCTTCCCAGGTGCCGGTCAGGGGGGAGAACATGCGGGCCCGCAGCCCTTCCCCCTCCGGCACATACACATAGAGCGAGCAGCGCCCGCCCAGCGCCGGTGTCGCATCGCGCAGTGCACGGAAGGCGGCGATATCCGGCGTGGCCGCGGCCAGTGCGGCCGGCGTTACCTCCACCAGGATGCGCGGTGCGCCGCCATCGGCCGCAACCGTCGGCGGATGCCGCGCCGTGACGATGCCCGCCGCCGGAATCCCTGCCGCGGCGGCGATCAGCGCCACGGGCACGCTCTCCCCCACCATCAGCGGCTGCGGTGCGGCGATGGTGATGCGGCCAGGCGCGATATCGATCGCGACGATCCCCGCCGGCACTTCGAAGCGCAGCGCGGCGGGGCGGTCC
>CAITYE010000289.1 GCA_903896535.1 uncultured Paracraurococcus sp. | reverse complement strand
GTACGACGACGAGAAGCTCGGCCTCAACAAGATCGCCCGCTTCTACTACGCGCCCGGCTTCTGGGAGCCGAACTCGATGGGCGGCTTCATCGCCAACAAGCAGGCCTGGAATGCGCTGCCGGCCTCCTACAAGGTCGCGGTCGAGGTCGCGCTGGCCGAGATCGATACCGACCAGAACGCCCGCTACGACGCGTGGAACCCGCCGGCGCTGCGCCGCCTGATCGCCGGCGGCGCCCAGCTGCGCGCCTGGCCGCGCGAGGTGCTGCAGGCCGCCTGGCGTGAATCGCACGGGCTCTACGACGAGCTCGCCAGCAAGAACGCCAACTTCAAGAAGGTCTGGGACAACTACCGGACCTTCCGGAACGAGCAATTCCAGTGGTTCCGCGTGGCGGAGAACGCCTACGAGAACTTCGCCTACCCGATGGCGGCGCAGAGCTAACGCTGGAGCAGGCTCCGGCCTGGTGGACCACGAGGTGATTCAACAGGACGGTGGTTACCTGCTCCAGGATAGAAAATTTCTGGAGCAAGGGATCCGGTCAGGTCCGTCCATCTGATCGGATATTGCTCTGGCGCCGACATGACCAGACCCCGGGCGGTTCCGTCCGGGGTCGCCTCCGGCTAGCCTTGCTCGGTGTCCGACGAGGCCAGCCACACCCGTTTCAGCCCACGAGAGGTGCGCAGCATCATCGCTGGTTTGATGCTGGCGCTTTTCCTCTCCTCACTCGACCAAACCATCGTCGCCACCGCGCTTTCGGCGATTGCCACCGATCTCGGCGGCTGGGAGCTGATGCCCTGGGTGATCTCGGCATATTTGATCGCCACGACCGTCAGTACGCCGGTCTATGGCCGCTTATCCGACTTCTATGGTCGCCGACCGGTACTCCTGGTCTCGATCAGCCTCTTCGTGCTTGGCGCCACCCTTTCGGCGCTTGCCAATTCGATGGCGATGTTGATTGGAACGAGGATTATCCAAGGTCTTGGCGGCGGCGGCCTGCGGGCGATTTCTCTGGCAGTGGTCGGCGACATCCTGCCGCCACGCGAGCGCGGACGCGTGCAGGGCTACCTCTCCTCGGCCTTCGCGGTAGCCAATATTTCGGGCCCTATCCTCGGCGGTTTTTTCGTGGATGCCTTATCCTGGCACTGGATCTTCTGGATTAACCTGCCGCTTGGGGTCGCCGCCTTCGCCGCCACTTGGTTTCAGCTCCGCCGCTTGCCGCGGCCCGGCCGGCCAGCAAAAATCGATTGGCTCGGCGCGGTGCTGATCGTGCTTGCCTGCACACCGGTCCTGATCGGCATCACACTGGTGCAGCGCGACGGAAACTGGTTTTCGCCGGGGGCCTGGGGCTGCTTCGCGCTCGGCGGTATCGGTCTTGTCGGGTTGATCTTGCAAGAACGGGCCGTGAGCCAGCCGATGTTGCCGCTCCATCTGTTTCGCAACGATATTTTCACCACAGCAATCTGCATCACCTCGCTCGCTTCGATGGTGATGATGGCGCTCGTGGTGCTCGTACCGCTCTACTACCAGCTGGTAACCGGTTTATCTGCACAACAGTCTGGTGCGCGGATGATCGCGCTGACGCTTGGCAATGTCATCGGTAGCTACCTTGCAGGGCAGGCCCTAACCCGGACCGGTCGGTACCGCTTCCTCCCCCTGCTTGGTACCAGTACGGCGGTCATGATGTGTCTCCTCATAGCCTGGCTCGGTCTGGGTCGCTCGGTCATGCAGGACGTGGTGGTTACGCTTTTGCTTGGCCTTGGGTTCGGTTGCCAGTTCTCCCCCATCACTGCGACCATCCAAAATGCGGTCGATCCCCGCGAAGGCGGTATCGCGGTCGCGAGCATGATGTTCTTCCGCCTCATGGCCGGGGCCTTTGGGGTCGCCCTCCTCTCTGGGCTCCTCCTGGGACAACTCCCATCAGATCGCCACGCCGATCCGGAGGCGGCCTGGGCAGCGTTCCGCCTTGTCTTCCTGGCCGCCGCCGGTATCGCGGGGCTATGTTTGTTAGCCGCTCTGCGGCTGCGGGAGATTCCGCTGCGCGGCCGCTAGGG
>CAITYE010000288.1 GCA_903896535.1 uncultured Paracraurococcus sp. | reverse complement strand
TCCCGCGACCCAACACGTGTCATGCCAGCGGCGCAAGGCTTTGACGTGTGCCGAGCGCCCGAACGGGCGCCGCGGTCAGTGCCGCGCGCCTCAGGGAACCGGAGGTTTCCGCCCGGCGATTGCGGGCCAGAAAAACAATACCAGCGGTCAACGCCTTTGACCGCTGGTATTAAACCAGGGTGCGTGAGCGAATGCGAACGCGTCCCGCTTTGCCCCTCCGCCGAACGGCGGCGGTGGCCAAGGCGGGCAGGGGGGGAAGAACCATGATGCCATCCCGTCGCGGCCTGGCCGCGCTGGCGGCCCTTGCCGTCGCGGGCCCGGCCCGGGCCCAGCCGCAGCCCTGGCCGGACCGGCCGGTGCGGGTCGTGGTGCCCTTCGGCCCGGGCGGCGCCATCGACATCCTGGCCCGCGTCATGGCGCCCTATTTCCCCGCCGAGGCCGGCGGCCAGCCCCTGGTGGTGGACAATCGCCCCGGCGCGGGCGGCACCATCGGCGCCACGCTGGTGGCCCAGGCCAAGCCTGACGGCACCACCCTGCTGATGGCCGAACTGGGCGCCACGGCCATCGCCCATACCCTGTACCGGGGCCTGCCCTATGACCCCCGGCAGAGTTTTACGCCGATTATCTTCCTGGCCGACCTGCCGATGGTGCTGGTGGTGCGCCAGGACTTGCCGGCGCGCGACCTGCCGGGCCTGCTGGCGATGCTGCGGGACGCGCCGGCCGGCATCAGCTTCGGCACCGTGGGCACCGGGCATATCAGCCAGTTGACGGCGGTGCAGCTGGGGCAGGTGGCCGGACCCTCTGCGCGGCTGTTGCAGGTCACCTACCGGAGCGGGGCGGATATGGTGGCGGCGGTGGCCAAGGGGGAATGCGATTTCACGGTCACCTCCGTCTCCTCGGCCACGCCCTTCCTGCAATCGGGCGGGGTGCGGGCGATGGCGGTGAGCACGGCCGCGCCCATCGCCGCCCTGCCGGGGGTGCCGACCATGGCCAGCACCGACCCGGCGCTGGTCGGCACGCTGTGGTACGGGCTGGTGGGGCCGGCGGGGATGGACCCGGCGCTGGTCGGGCGGATCAACGCCGTCTTCAACGCCATCCTGGCCAAGCCCGAGGTGCGGGACACCCTGGCCCGGCAGCAGGGGGCCGAGGTGATCGGCGGCCCGCCAGAGGCCTTCGCCGCCCATCTGCGGGCAGAGACGGCGCGCTGGGCCCCGGTGGTGCAGGCCGCGGGCATCCGGGTGGAGTAGAAAAGCCCCGTCCAACCGGCCTTTTGCGGGTTTCGGACAAATCCCCAGGGCTGCCCCGGGGGCGCCCGGCAGGCCCGGCCGAGCGGCGGCGGCGGCGGCCCGCACCCCGCCAGAATGGCGGCACAGCGGGGGTTTGGGGGCGTTTCGGACCCCTTCGCCAAGCGGCGCGCGGGATGGCCGGCGGCAGCCTTGGCGCGACGGCCGGGGGCGGGTTCAATGCCTTCAACCCCTTCAAGGGGGTTGAGGCCGAAGCGGGCCTATTTTTGGGAGTGCGTTGAAAGTCCTGCACATTTCGCGGTTTGGCTTCAAAAATTGAGGCGCGGGCGCCTGGCGGGCCGCCCGGGTGGCCGCAGGCGGGCGGGCAGGCGTGGCCGGCCCGGCGGGCGGGGGGTGCAGCAGCGGATGCAGCTTTGAATGAGCGGGGGCGCCCGGGTGAGCGCCTTGGGAGTTATATAGGATAATTTTCTTTATGAAAGATGGATGGGAGGCGCGCCCCCTAGAGCGGGATGCGTTGAGGCGGAATCGCCGCAGGCGCTGAATCCCGCGACCAAATAAACGATGGAGCAGGGTGCGTGAGCGAACGCGAACGCATCGCGCT
>CAITYE010000287.1 GCA_903896535.1 uncultured Paracraurococcus sp. | reverse complement strand
CCGCGGGCGCCACGCTCACTCTCGACCAGACCGGCTTGGCCCAGGGCCTTCAAGACCTTGGCGACCGTCGGCTCAGCGATTCCTGTCGCTGCCGCGAGGCTCGGGGCGGTTTGCACCTGGCCGCAGGGAATCGCGCCCTCACGGGCAAGGCCAGCCATCACCACCACCGCATAATCGGTCATTCGAGAGAGCCTGAGCACGGTCGACCCCTTTCCCCATGGCAAATAGGACAAGCGGGGTCCTCTTTCCAGGGGTATTCAGCAGGCGGCGCGCGTCATAGCTTGGGACCGCGCATCGAGAGGGGAACGGCATGCCGACGATCACGACCGATGATGGGGTCGAACTCTTCTATGAGGAGGCTGGTAGCGGCACGCCGATCGTCTTCGTGCACGAATATGCGGGCGATGCCCGCAGCTGGGAGCCGCAGCTACGCTTCTTCGCCCGGCGCTATCGTTGCATCGCCTTCAACGCGCGCGGCTATCCGCCCTCCCAGGTGCCGACAGAGCAGGCGAAATACTCCCAGGACCGTGCCACCGACGATATCGCCGCGGTGATCAAGGCGTTGGACCTGGCGCCGGCTCATGTGGTCGGCCTGTCGATGGGGGCTTTCGCCGCGCTGCATCTCGGCCTGCGGCATCCGCATCTGGCTCGCAGCCTGACCGCCGCCGGCGTCGGCTACGGCGCCCAAGCGGGCAAACGCGACCAGTTCCGCGCCGAAATCGACGCGACCGCCGCGCGCATCGCCGCGGAAGGCATGGCGAATATGGGCAAGGTCTACGGCCGCGGCCCGACCCGGCTGGTCTTCGAGGAGAAGGACGCGCGCGGCTATGCGGAGTTCCTGAGCCAACTTTGCGAACACGACACGGCGGGCGCGGCGCTCACCATGCGGGGCGTGCAGCGGGAACGGCCGAGCCTCTTTGACCTGGAGACCGGCTTTCGCAAGATGAAGCTGCCGACCCTCATCATCGCCGGGGACGAAGACGACCCCACGCTGGAGCCGAGCCTCTATCTCAAGCGCGTCATCAGTACCTCGGCACTGCTCGTCATGCCGCGCTGCGGCCACACCATGAACATCGAGGACCCGGACGCGTTCAACCGCGCCGTGCTGGATTTCCTCACCTGGGTCGATGCCGGGCGGTGGTGGGAGCGCAATCCGGAGACGTTGAGTGGGGCGATCATCGCCGGCAAGGCGAAATCCTGATCGACGATCGCGGTCTACCGGCATCGCCCCGTGCCGGTCCCGCCGACTTCCCAGACTTTCGGCGCCGTGCGGCGCCGATCTTCCCCCTGACCGGAGCACCCCCATGCAAGACGCAAAGCTCGCCCCGAACCTGCCCGACTGGATGGTCGAACATACCAAGCGCTATCTGGCGAGCGGTGGCACCGACGGACACCTTTACCGTATTCAGCAGAAGGACCGACCAGAACTGACCGTCCCTTCACTGCTGCTCGTCACCACCGGACGGAAATCGGGCGAGCGCTACATTTTCCCGCTGTTTTATGGGGACACGGCGGGTGGCTATTTCGTCGTGGCCTCCAAGGGCGGCGCGCCGGAGCATCCGGGCTGGTACAAGAACCTGCTGGCCAATCCGGAGGTCGAGGTCCAGGTCGGCACCCGCCACCTGAAGGCCCGCGCGCGGATCGCGGCCGGCGCCGAGCGGGCACGCCTCTGGGAGCAGGCGCTGGGCTTCTGGCCGCCCTATGCGGACTATCAACAGAAAACCGAGCGCGAGATTCCCGTGGTGGTGCTGGAAGCGATCTAGGCGGTTGGCGCCCTACCGCGCCGCCGCCAGCAGCGCCGCCGCAAAGCCGCCCAGCACCGCCTCGCTGAACCCCGGCTTGGCGGCGGGTAGGGTCAGCCGCAGCTTCAGAAAACGGCCGCGATGCACGCCGAGGCAGGTGAAGGCATCCGCCTGCGGTCCACTGGCGAAGGCCAGAAGCGCCGCATCGCAGCGCAGGGCCGGCCGGCCATCCGCCCCGGCGATCACCGGCCCATCGCCAATCCCAAGCACCTGGTAGCCGCGGTAGGTCCCAAGGCTGCCAAGCTCGCGCCGCGCCGTCGCCACCTCGGCCTCCAGCACGGGCGCAACCAAGCCATCCCGCTGCGGCGGCACGCCGCGGTCATAGGCATAGACGGTGGCAATGCCGGGTCCGCCCGGCGGGCGGTATTCCACGGCAAGGCCCAGCCCGGCTCCGCCAGCCCTGGCGCTGAAGTCCGTCGTCTCCCCCCGCCGCCAGCCGGCGAGTTCGGGCGGCAAGCTGCCGATGGTCTCCGCAGCCGAGCCGCGAAGGGGCAAGGTTGGCGGCGGCTTGCGCGCCGGCGCCGCCGAAACCGGCGCGGCGAGCAGGGCGACAAGCAGGAGGGACGCCAGGCGCATCCGCCGAGGCTATCCCCCTGGCCACCCCCTGGCCAGCATCGCCGGGGCGGATCACTCTGGCGGCATGCGCTCTTGCTTGCTGCTCCTCGCGCTGTTCCTGACGGCCCTGCCCGCGCTCGGGTCGGAACTGAAGCTTGCCACCTGGAATATCGCCTGGCTGACACTCCGCGCCGCAGGCGATCCGGCCGTGCCGCCAGACGTGCCGCCACGCCAGCCCGAAGACTTCGCGCTCCTCGCCGATTATGCCCGCAAGCTCGATGCCGATGTCGTGGCACTCCAGGAGATCGACGGGCCGGAAGCCGCCGCCAAGGTCTTCGATCCGGCCGAGTTCCAGCTGATTTTTGCCGATGAGCGTGACGTCCAGCGCACCGGCTTTGCCGTACGGCGGGACCTGAAGGTCATCCGCCACCCCGACCTGACCGCACTCGATCTCTATCCGGGCGCACGCTTCTCCCTCCGCCGCGGCACCGATATCACTGTCGAGGCTGGTGGCACCCGCCTGCGACTGCTGTCGATTCATCTCAAGGGCGGTTGCCGGGATGAACCCCTGGATGCCGTCATCATCGAATGCGGCGCGCTGGCGCAACAGGCGCACATCCTCGCCGCCTGGGCGGCCGACCGGCAAAGAGAGGGTGTCGCCTTCGCCATCCTGGGCGACTTCAACCGAACCTTCGCGAGCCCCGAGGATCGTTTTGGGGCCATCCTCGGGGAAGGCGGAGCGATGACCCGCGGAACCGCTGGCTTCGGCAATCCCTGCTGGTCCGGACCGCGCAGCCCGAAACGCTTCATCGACCATATTTTTCTGGGCGGGCCGGCGCGCGATTGGCTGGCCCCCAACAGCCTCCGCGTCCTGGTCTATGCCGAACGCGACCGACGGTTCCGCGGCCGCCTTTCCGATCATTGTCCGCTCAGCGTGCGATTG
>CAITYE010000286.1 GCA_903896535.1 uncultured Paracraurococcus sp. | reverse complement strand
TTTTCAGGTTCCAGGGCGCGAGTTCGCCGATGCGGTTGATCGGGTGGTCGGCGATGCGTTCGAGCAGCACCCGCAGATAGGCCTGGGGATCCCAGCCGTTCAGCTCGGCGGTACCGATCAGGGTGTAGATGATCGCCGCCCGCTTGCCGCCTTCGAGCGAGCCCGCGAACAGATAGTTCTTCCGCCAGAGCGCCAGCGGACGCATTTTCTGCTCCGCCGCGGTGTTGTGCAGGCAGGCGCGGCCGTCACGCAGCACCGTGGTCAGCGCGGTCCACTGCGCCAGCGTGTAGCGGATCGCCTTCGCCAGGTCCGACTTGCCGGAGATCCGGCGGAGCGTCACCTCCAGCCAGGTGTGCAGCTCAGCCATCAGCGGTGCCGAGCGCGCCAGGCGGATGGCAAGGCGTGCCTCCGGCAACTGGCCATGGATCTCGGCCTTGACGGCGAACAGCGGCTGCATCCGCTCGATGGCCTCGCGCGCGAGTGGGCTGCCGTTCGACACGAGTTCGTCGTGGAAATAGCGCCGGGCATGCGTCCAGCAGGCCGCCTCGACCACCTTGCCGGTCTCGTAGAGCGCGTTGAACCCGGCATAGGCGTCAGCCTGAAGTATCCCGCGGAAATCGCGGAGACGTCGCTGCGGGTGTTCGCCTTTCCGGTCCGGCGTGAACTCATAGAACACCGCGGGTGGATCGGGCCCGGCGAATGGCCGATCATCGCGCAGATAGGCCCAGTACCGGGCCGTCTGGGTTTTGCCCCGGCCTGGCGCGAGCATCGGCATCGGCGTGTCATCGGCATGCACCGCGCCCCGGCCAGCGCGGCCGATTTGCCGACCCAGCCCGCCAGCAACCCGCGCGGCAGGTCGACGCCGTCGCGGGCGTAGATCTCCGACTGCCGGTAGAGCGGTAGATGGTCGCAGTATTTCGAGACCAGCATATGGGCCAGCAGGCCGGGGCCCGGCCTGCCGCGCGCAATCGGCAGCGAGGGCATCGGCGCCTGCGTCATCGCCTCGCAGGTCCGACATGAGAATGCCGGGCGAACGTGGCGCACCACCTCGAACCGGCCGGGGCGGTATTCGAGGATCTCGGTCGCGTCCTCGCCAACCTTCCGCAGCACGCCGCCGCAGGCCTGGCAGGCACAGCCCGCGGCAGGCAGGTGCTCGACGTCGCGGCGCAGCAGATTCTCCGGGAGCGGCTTGCGGCCACGGCGCGGCGCCTTCTCGTCCGGTGTCTCGGCAGCTGTGGCTTCGTCCTCGGCGTCTTTTGCGCAGCCCGCGGCGGCGATGTTGGCCAATACCTCATCGAGCCGCAACTCAAGCTGCGCGACCTCGTGCGCCAGTCGCTCCGACGACTGCCCGTATTGCTGGTGCCGCAGCCGCGCGATCTGAGCCCGCAGCTTCTCCGCCTCCAGTGTCTTGATCTGCAGGCCAAGCTCGGCGGTCCGGCGTGCCGCCTGCGCCTCGGTCAGCTCGTTGCGCAGCGCCGCGATCACCGCCACCAGGCTGGCGGGATCATCAGGCAGCGCGTTGTCGGCATGCAGCCTCACAACCGGATCGTCTCAGATGCCGCCGCGTCGGCGCAAGCGGCGACACGGCGATTTCAGGTTTCCAGCTCGGCGTCGGTGTGCGCCAATCCAACCCTTCCACGAGCATCGCCAGTTGCGCCGTCGTCAGCGTTACCGAGCCTTCGCGTGCGAGCGTCGGCCAGATGAACCGACCCTTCTCCAGCCGCTTGGCCAGCAGCACCAGGCCTTGCCCGTCCCACCAAAGCGCCTTCAAAAGATCACCGCGCCT
>CAITYE010000285.1 GCA_903896535.1 uncultured Paracraurococcus sp. | reverse complement strand
GATTCCGCCTCAACGCATCGCGCTCTAGAGCATGCTGCGTTCACATGCGTTCACGCAGCCCGCTCTAGCCTTTGTTGGATCGCGCGATTCAGCGCCTTCGGCGATGCCGCCTCAACGCATCGCGCTCTAGGCGCGCTGCCCTCAGCCGGCCAGCTTGACCGCGGAGATGATCACGATCGCCTTCGCATAAGGATATTCGTCGGTCATCGTCAGGTCGACTTGTGCCGCATGGCCGGGCGGGGTCAGCACCGCCAGCCGCACCGCCGCACCGCCGGTCAGGTACAGCGTGGGCTTGCCGCCGCGCAGGTTCACCACGCCGAGATCGCGCATGAAAACACCCTGCGCGAAGCCGGTGCCGAGCGCCTTCGAGGCCGCCTCCTTCGCCGCGAAGCGCTTGGCGTAGGTGCCGGCGCGGATGCGCTCGGTCCGGCGTTCTGCCTTGGCCCGCTCCACCTCGGTGAAGACACGCTCCAGGAAACGCGCGCCATGTCGTTCCATCACCCGCTCGATGCGGCGGATATCGACGATGTCGGTCCCAAGGCCGAGGATCATACCGGCGCGCTCAGCCGCGGGTCCGCTCGACGCGGAGATTCTCAGCCGGCGCCCGCAACGCCGCCATGATGCGTTCCAGGTGCCGGAGATCGGTCACCTCGACATCGAGCGCGACCTCCATGCTTTCGCCGTCGCGCTGCTGCACTTTCAGCCCGGAGATGAAGCCGTCGTTCTGCGCCACCGTCTCGGTCAACGCGGCGAGCGCGCTGGACCGGGTGCGCGTCGCTACCATGATCCGCCCGGTGCGGGTGCCGCCCGCCGTATCGTCCCAGTCAAGATCGAGGAAGCGCTCTGGCGTCTGGGCAAAGGCGGTGAGGGAGTGGCAGTCGGCGGCATGGATGGTGACCCCGCGGCCGGTGGTGACGATACCGACGATGCGCTCCCCCGGTAATGGATGACAGCAGCCGGCGAAGTGGAAGGGCATGCCACTGACCAGGCCGGTCACCGGGATCGCCGGGGTCAGGGGACGATTGCCGCCCCGCGATTCGCCGCTGGCCGGGCTGCGGCCCAGCAAGGGCCCGGCGCCAAGCCGGCCGCGCGGGCGGGTCAGCGGTTCGGCATCGATCCGGCGCGGCGGGATCCGCAGTTCCGGCACAGCGGCGTGCAGCACCTCCTTGGCCGAGAGGTTGCCGGCACCGACCGCGGCATACAGCTCCTCCAGCCCAGGCTGGCGGAGCGGCTTGAGCGCGCCCTGCAGCAGCTTCTCGGAACTGTCGAGCCCTTCCTGGCGAAACGCCTTGACGATCGCCGACCGCCCCGCCTCCTTGTGCTCGTCGCGCTGGCGGGCATGGACGAAGCGGCGGATGCGGGCGCGCGCCTTGCCACTGACGACAAAGCGTTCCCAGGCCGGGTTCGGCTGGCCGCCGCGGGCGGTGATGATCTCCACCTGGTCGCCATTGCCGAGCTGATGCCGCAGCGGGACGATCTTGCCATTGACCTTGGCGCCGACGCAGCTATCGCCGACCTGGCTATGGACCTCATAGGCGAAATCGACCGGCGTCGCGCCGCGCGGCAGCTCGATCAGATCGCCCTTGGGTGAGAAGCAGAAGACTTGGTCCTGATGCAATTCGAGCTTGGTGGAGTCGAGGAACTCCTGGGCGCCGTCGGCATTCTCGATGATGTCGAGCAGCGTCTGGACCCAGGGGTAGCGGCCGCGATCCTTGGCTGCCGCCTCGCCCTGCTTGTAGATCCAGTGCGCGGCGACGCCGTATTCGGCGACGGCGTGCATCTCCTGGGTGCGGATCTGCACCTCGATCTTGGCATTGCGCCGCTCCGGCACCGTCACGCCGGTGTGTAGCGACTGGTAGCCGTTGCTCTTTGGCGTCGAGATGTAGTCCTTGAAACGGCCGGGGACGACGAGATAGGCGTCGTGTACCGCGCCCAGCGCCGCGTAGCAGGCGGGCCGGTCAGGGACGATCACGCGGAACGCCATGACGTCCGAGAGCGCCTCGAAGGCCACGTTTTTCTTCTGCATCTTGCGCCAGATCGAATAGGGCGACTTCTCGCGCCCAATGACCTCGAGCACGCCGACCCCGTGGCGTTCCAGCACCCGCTGCAGATCCTGCTCCAGTTCCTTGATCAGGTCCGCACTCTGTCCGCGCAGGAAGGACAGCCGGGCGGCGATGGTCTGCCGCGCCTCCGGATGCAATTCCTGGAAGGCGAGCGTCTCCAGCTCGGTCTTCAGGGCGTCCATGCCGATCCGCTCAGCGAGCGGGACGAAGATGTCGAGCGTCTCGCGCGCCGTGCGCCGCCGCCGCTCTGGCTGCGGCACGAAATGCAGCGTGCGCATATTGTGCAGGCGGTCGGCGAGCTTGACGATGAGGACGCGAATATCCTCGCTCATTGCCAGGACCAGCTTGCGGAGATTTTCCGCCTGCTTGGTGCCTTCGGATTGCAATTCGATCCGCGTTAGCTTGGTGACGCCATCGACCAGCCGGGCGACCTCGGGCCCGAATTTCTTCTCGATCTCCTTGAGGCCGGTCGCGGTATCCTCGGCGACATCGTGCAGCAGAGCGGTGGCGATGCTCGCTTGGTCCAGCCGATAGTCCGCCAGGATATTGGCGACCGCGATCGGGTGGGTGATGTAGGGCTCGCCGTTCTCCCGCGCCTGACCGTAATGGGCGGCATCCGCCACCTCACCTGCCCGGACGAGGACTTCGCGATCGGCCCGCGGATCGTAGGCGGCGACCCGATCGGCAAGGCGGGCGATCTCCGCCAGGATGGGATCGCCCCCGCTCGGGACTTCCCCGGGCGTGGCCACGGGGCCTGCACCGCCAGGTCCGGCGATGCCTTCGGGCGCGCGCGGCGCCGGGTCCGCGGCGGGACCGGCGACGCGCGTCGTCATGCGCCCAGCCTCAGCGACGCCCACCGCCGAGTTCGGCCGCGATCGCGGCTTCGAGATCGTCCGGTGAGAGGTCCTCACCGGTCGCATCGGCAGGCAGTTCCTCGTTCACGTCCATCACGCCGAAGATGTTCTCATCGGTGGCGATCAGGTCGAGCACTTCCTCCTCGGCCGGCTCCGGCTCCGGTGCGCGTTGCAGCGACTTTACCAGATCGGCTTCGAGCGAAGGCAATTCCACGGTCTGATCGGCGATCTCGCGCAACGCCACGACCGGGTTCTTGTCGTTGTCACGGTCGAGTGTCAGTTCCTCACCCCGGCTGATGTTGCGGGCGCGCTGGGCGGCCAACAGGACCAGCTCGAAGCGGTTCGGCACCTGGACGATGCAGTCTTCGACGGTGACACGCGCCATGGGGGCCTCATGCGGCAAGCGGCGCGCCTGACGACGCGCGGCAAGTTTCAATCAATGACCCAAATAGCGACCCGGGCCGGCCAAAGCAAGGTTTCAGGCGGGCAGCAGCGCCGTACCGTCATCCGGCAAATCGGCCAGCAACGCCTCGACGGTGCGACCGAGCCCGGGATGCCGCCAGCCCGGCGCCACCTCGGCCAAGGGGGCGAGCACGAAGCGGCGATCCTGCGCGCGCGGGTGCGGCAACACCGGATCAGGGCCGGGGCGGATCAGATCGCCGACCGCGATGAGATCGAGATCAAGGCGGCGCGGCGCATTGGGCAGGCCGCGGGCGCGGCCGAAGCGTGCTTCGATGGCGTGCAGCGCGGCTAGGAAGGCGGCCGGGTCATCAACCCGACCGGCCAGTCGGGCGATGCCGTTGACGTAATCCGGCGCGCCGCTGCCGGCCGGCCAGGCCGGGCTGCGGTACCAGCGCGACAGGCCGACCAGCCGCATCTCCGGCAGCCCGGCCAGGGCGGCGGCAGCGGCGATGCAGGTCTCGCGCGGCGATTGGCCCGCCAGACCGGGCAGGTTCGCGCCCAGCGCGACAAGAATATCGAATTGGGACTGGCTGATGGCCGGACGCGTGCTAGTACTATGGCACATTCGTTTCAGCCCGCCACGGAATTTCGGAACAACACAACATGCAACAAGATCGTATTGAGCGCGTCGCCGTCTTCATCGACGGGGCTAACCTGTATGCCGCCTCCCGCACCATCGGCTTCGATGTCGATTATCGCAATCTTCTGAATCATTTCCGCCAGCGGGCCTATCTGGTTCGGGCGTACTACTACACCGCCTTGCTGGAGACAGAGGAATATTCGCCGCTCCGGCCGCTCGTCGATTGGCTGGGCTACAATGGCTACTCGGTCGTCACGAAGCCGGCCAAGGAGTTCACCGACGCCACCGGCCGGCGGCGGGTGAAGGGCTCGGTCGATATCGAGATGGCGGTCGATGTGCTTGATCTGACAGCGCATCTCGATCACGTGGTGCTGTTCTCCGGCGATGGCGATCTGCGCCGGCTGGTCGAGGCCGTCCAGCGGCGTGGCGTCCGCGTCACCGTGGTGAGTTCCATCCGCACCCAGCCGGCGATGATCGCCGATGAGTTGCGCCGGCAGGCCGATGCCTTCATCGACCTCGCCGACCTTGCCGAGTTCATCACCCGCCGGCAGGTTGAGCCGCGGCCGCGCATGTCGCCGCCCGCACGGCCCGCAGTGGCGCGCGCGACCCCGGCCGAGCCCTTCCGCGAGGGGGCCGAGCTCGACGAGTGAGCCCGGCGGCGCCGTCCCGCGACTGCCCGCTCTGCCCACGGCTTGCGGCGCTGCGGGGGCAGAACCGCGCGGTCTTCCCGGATTGGCACAATGCCCCGGTTCCCAGCTGGGGACCGCTCGATGCGCCGATCCTGGTGCTTGGCATGGCGCCGGGCCAGCGCGGGGCGAACCGCACCGGGCGACCCTTCACCGGCGATCATGCCGGCAAGCTGCTCTACACGACACTGCTGAAATACGGCCTCGCACAGGGCGAGTATGCCGAACGGCCGGATGACGGCATGGCGCTGATAGGCTGCCGGGTGACCAATGCGGTGCGCTGCGTGCCGCCCGCCAACCTGCCCCAGCCGGCTGAGGTCCGGGCCTGCAACGGCTTCCTCCAAGGCGAGATCGCCGCCATGCCGAAGCTGCGGGTGGTCCTCGCGCTGGGCGTGCTGGCGCACAACGCATTGCTGCGCGGCCTTGGCATCCCCGCCGCCCGCCTGCCCTTCGGCCATGGCGCGGTGCAGCCGCTGCCGAACGGGGTGTGGCTGGCCGACAGCTACCATGTCAGCCGCTACAACACCTCAACGCGGCGCCTTACCGCGCCGATGTTCGAAGCCGTGGTCGAAGAGGTGCTGCGCCGCGCCGGTTAAGCCGCCGGACCCGCCGCCAGCGCCGCCTCGATCGCCTGCACCAGGGCCGGGGATTGCGGGCCGGTCTGGGTGCTGAAGCTGGTCACCCGGCGGCCATCGCGGGCCACCAGATATTTATGGAAATTCCAACGCGGCGGCTGCCCACCGGCCTGGGCCGCGAGGAAGGCGTAAAACGGCGAAGCCCTGCTGCCCTGCACATGGGCCAGCGTCGTCATCGGAAAGGTGACGCCGAAATTGGCGTCGCAGAATTCTTTGATCTTCTTCGTCTCGGCGCTTTCCTGGTTGAAATCCTGGCTCGGCACACCGAGCACAAGCAGCCCCTTCGGGCCGTATTGCTCGTGCAGCTTCTGCAGCCCGGCATATTGCGGCGTATAGCCACAGAAGCTTGCGGTATTGACCACCAGCAGCGGGCGACCGCGATAAGCGCTGAGCGCCAGCGGGCCGCCCTCGATCGCCTCCAGCGTAAAGTCGAAGGCGGTGGCGGGGGCGGCGGCGGTCATCAGCAAGCCTCCTGTCGCGGCGAGCAGGGCCCGGCGCATGGGTTCAGCCATAGCGCTCTTCCTTCCAGGGGTCGCCATTGTTGTGATAGCCGCGCACTTCCCAGAAGCCGGGCCGGTCTTCCCGCAGCAGCTCGACCCGCGTCACCCATTTTGGCGATTTCCAGAAGTACAGCTTGGGCAGCACAAGCCGCACCGGCCCACCGTGCTGGCGGGTGATCGGCGCGCCCTCCCAGCGATGGGCAAAGAGCACGTCATCCTCCAGCAGCGCGGCCAGCGGCAGGTTGGTGGTATAGCCGTCGTAGCTGGTGAAGGAGACGAACCGCGCCTCCTCCTTCGGCCGGGCCAGGCCGATCAGCTCACGCGCCAGCACCCCCTGCCAGCGATTATCGTAGCGGCTCCATTGGGTGACGCAGTGGATATCAGACACGCGCTCGACCTGCGGCAGCGCCATGAACTCATCGAGCGTGAGCCGCAGCGGGGCCTGCACCAGGCCTTCCACCCGCAGCCGCCAATCCTCCCGGCTGATGTCCGGCTGCACGCCAAGGTCGAGCACCGGCCAGTCCTTCACCAAGGTCTGGCCGGGCGGCAGGCGGTCGCGCGTAGCATCGCCCGTCTCTCCTGTCAGCAGCCGGCCCGTCCGGGCCCATTCCTGCTTGGTCTCGATCAGCTTGTCGCGCAGCTTGCCGGTCAGCGGCACCTCGGTCTCGTCCTCGGGCATCGACAGCCTCCTCGGCGCAAGAGGTACGGGCCCGCCAGGCGGATGCAAGGGGCTCAGCCCTTCATCCGCATCAGCCGGGCCTTGTCGCGCGCCCAGTCGCGCGCCGCGGCGGCCTGACGCTTATCGTGCAGCTTCTTGCCCTCGGCCAGGCCGAGCAGCACCTTGGCGCGGCCCTTCTCGTTGAAATGGATATCAAGCGGCACCAGCGTCACGCCTTCGCGGGTGATGCTGCCGATCAGCTCGCGCACCTGCTTCCTGTGCAGCAGCAGCTTGCGCGGGCGACGCGGCTCAAACCGGGCGACGACGCTGCCGGCCTGCCATTCCGGAATGGTGCAGTTGAACAGCCAGAGCTCGCCGTCGCGCTCACCGGCCCAGGCCTCACTCAGCGTGGCGCGGCCGGCGCGCAGCGACTTCACCTCCGGCCCGACCAGCACCAGCCCAGCCTCCATCGTCTCGCCGATCTTGTAGTCGTGGCGCGCCTTGCGGTTCTGCGAGGCGATGCCATGCGAGATCATCGCCTTCTTGCGTTCAGCCATGTCGCGTCGCCCGCGCGGGGCCCGCCCGCCTCAGTTGAGCAGCCCGGCCGACACCATCGCCTCGCGCACCCGCGCGCGGGTCGCCTCGCCCGGCGGGGCAAGTGGCAGGCGGCAGCGGGCGGTGCCATGGCCCAGCAGGCTGGCGGCGTATTTCACCGGCCCCGGCGAGGTCTCGCTGAACAGCGCATCGTGCAGCGGCACGAGGCGGTCCTGGATTTCTGCCGCCTCGGCGATCCGCCCGGCCCGCCAGGCCTGATGCATGGTCGCGCAGAGCCGCGGCGCGACATTGGCGGTGACGCTGATGCAGCCCGAACCACCCGCGGCATTGAAGGAGAGCGCGGTATGATCCTCGCCCGAAAGCTGGATGAAATCCTTGCCGCAGGTACGCTTGGTGTGAAGCGGCCGGGCGAGGTTGGCGGTCGCATCCTTCACGCCGATGATGTTCCGGTGCTTGGCCAGCCGGCCCATCGTCTCCGGCGTCATGTCGACGACGCTGCGCGGCGGGATGTTGTAGATGAACATCGGAATGTCCACCGCATCGGCAATTGCGGTGAAATGCAGGAACATCCCTTCCTGCGTCGGCTTGTTGTAATAGGGCGTCACCACCAGCGTCGCATCCGCGCCGGCCAGCTTCGCGTGGCGGGCGAAGTCGATCGCCTCGGCCGTGCTGTTGCTGCCTGCGCCGGC
Organism: uncultured Paracraurococcus sp.; assembly: GCA_903896535.1. Classification (GTDB taxonomy): domain Bacteria; phylum Pseudomonadota; class Alphaproteobacteria; order Acetobacterales; family Acetobacteraceae; genus CAITYE01. Next base: position 1,835 of record CAITYE010000285.1, on the reverse strand, counting down.
GATCACCGGGACGCGCTTCCGCGCGACCTCGATGCAGATCTCGACGACACGCTTGTGCTCGGCATGGCTGAGGGTCGGCGATTCGCCGGTGGTGCCCACGGGGACCAGCCCCTCCGTCCCCTCGGCGATCTGCCATTCAACCAGCTTGGCGAAGGCCTGCTCGTCGAAGGCGCCATCGTCACGCATCGGCGTGATCAGCGCGACCATCGAACCCTGGAACATCCGGCTTTCCTCCGCTGGCCGGGCGCCCGCCCGGAGCCGCCAAAGCTAGTCACCGGCGCCGCCCGGGGCAAGGGCGACGGCGCCGGGGCGAGCCTGCTACAATGGACCCATGCGCCGCCGAATCCTGCTTGCCTCCGCCGCCCTGCCGCTGCTGCCCCGCCCGCTCCGGGCCCAGGGTGATGCCCGTTCCGCCGGGCGCCGGGCGCTCGATGCCGCCGCCGCAGGCCGCTGGGCGGAGGCCGAGACCGCGGCCCGCGGCGCCGATCCGGCCATCGCCAAGGTGGTCACCTGGCTGCGCCTGCAGCAGCGCGGCCAAGCCAGCGCCGGGGAAATCGTGACCTTCCTGCTGGCCAATCCCGACTGGCCCGGCCAGGGCAACTTGACCCGCCGGGCGGAGGAGGCGCTGGCCACCGACCCGGACGATGCGCTGGCGCTGCGCTATTTCGCCGCCCAACCGCCGCGCAGCCTGGAAGGCTATCAGCGGCTGGCCGATGCCCTGCAACGCGCCGGCAAGGCCAATGAGGCCACCGCCACCCTCCGCAATGGCTGGACCGATGCCCCGGGCGATGCGGCGGCCGAGGCCACCTACCTGTCCCGCAATGGCGGCGCCCTCAGCCCGGCGCAGCATTGGGCCCGCTTCGACAAGCTCGCGCTGGCCCGGCAGACCGCCGCCGCCGCCCGGGTCGTCCCCTTGCTGGATGGCGAGCGCCAAGCGCTGGCCAATGCCCGGCTCGCCTATGGCGCCGACCAGCCCGATGCCGATGCCGCCGCACCGCTGGCCGGCCGCGACGCGGTGCTGGCCACCGAACGCGCCCGCTGGCTGCGCCGGCGGGACCAGGACACGGAAGCCGCCGCCGCCTTCGCTGCCAGCCCCAAGCCCTCGCCCGAGGTCGCCAAGGCGGCCTGGGCCGAGCGCAATGTCCTCTCCCGCAAGCTGCTGCGCCTGGGCAATCCGCGCACCGCCTATCAGGTGGCCGCCGGGCACGGCATCGAGGAGGCCGGGGAGGCCCGCCAGGAAGCGGAATTCCTCGCCGGCTACCTGGCTTTGCAGAAGCTCGACGATCCGCCGCGGGCCGAGCGTCACTTCGCGAAGGTCGGCGAGGAGAGCCGCAGCGTCATCACCCGCGCCCGCAGCCTCTACTGGCAGGGCCGCGCCGCAGCTTATCAGAACCAGCTCGGCCGGGCGAAGCAACGCTATCTGGAGGCGGCGCAATACCCCCTCGCCTTCTACGGCCAGGTCGCCTCGATCAGCCTCTCGGAGCCACCGGCAACCCTCGCCCAGCGCATTCAGCAGACGAGCTCGCCAGTGGCGAGCCCGGCGCAGCAGGCGGCCTTCGAGCGCAATGAGCTGGTCGGCGTGGTCCGCGCCCTAACGGATGTCGGGGATTATCGCCGGACCCGGCAATTTCTGCTGCGGCTGGAGGAGTTGTCCCACGACCCGGCCGAGGATCTGCTGGTGGTGCGGCTGGCGGCGACGACCGGCCGACCTGATCACCCCATCTGGGTCGTGCGCCGCGCCGCCGCTGGCGGCCTGCAGGCCCGCCAGGAAGGCTGGCCAACGCCATGGCCGGCGCCGAGCAGCAGCGTCGAGCCGGCGCTGGTCTATGCGATTG
>CAITYE010000284.1 GCA_903896535.1 uncultured Paracraurococcus sp. | reverse complement strand
GCCCCGCGTGACCCGCCCGGGCGAGGGCCGCAGCCCAACCACGCCGCAATAGGTCGCCGGTCGGCGCAGGCTGCCGGCATGGTCGGTCCCCTGCGCCAGCCAGACCTCCCCCGTCGCCACGCTCACTGCCCCCCCGCCGGTCGAGCCGCCGCAGGTGAGCGCGGTATTCCAGGGGTTGCGGGTGCGCCCGAAGACTTCGTTGAAGGTGGAGCCGCCGGCGCCGAATTCCGGCGTGTTCGACTTGGCCACGACGATGCCGCCACGGGCCTCGATCCGCCGCACCACGGGGTGGGAGCGGTCGGGCACATGGTCCTTGAAAATGGGCGAGCCATAAGTAGTGCGCACACCGGCCACATCCTGCAGGTCCTTGATCGAGACCGGCAGCCCGCCGAGCCAGCCCGGGCCGGGGGGCGGCGGGTCCTTGGCCAGCCGGTCCGCATCCACGCGGGCGCGGTCGAGGCAGAGCGTCGGCAGCGCGTTCACCGCTGGCTCCACCGCCGCGATGCGCGCCGCCGCCGCCTCCACCAATTCGCGCGGGGAGACCTCCCGCCGGCGCAGCGTCTGGACCGCCGCGGTAGCGCTCAGCCGGAACAGCTCATCGGCCATCGGAACCTCCTCCTCGCAACCAGACCAGGCGTGGCGGCCGGCCTTGGACCAGAACCAGCATCGCCCGCTGGCGGAAGCGCCGACCGAGCCGGGCAAGCCGGCGCGGATCCCCGGCGATCAGCAGGTGATGCTCCCGCCAGTGTGGCGTACCGCCCCAGCCCTCGGCAAAGGGCAGGCCCGCAGCAGCCGCGCGCAGCCGCGCCTCGGCCCGGCGATTCCAGCCCGGCGGCATGCGCCGGCTTTGCGGATTCCACGCCCCCAGCAGCGCCCCCTGCCGAGCACCAAGCCGGGCGAGCAGCGCATCGATCCCCGGGCTGCGTCGGCCGATCCGGAACCTGACACCCGCGACCTCATAACGACTAGCCAGATAGGCGCGGCGCAGCATCAGCCGAGTTGGAACAGCAGCGCCTTCAGATAGGCGCTTTCGGGCAGGGCGGGATGCACGGGGTGATCCGGCCCGGCGCCGCCCTGAAACAGCAGCTTGGCCTCCCGCCGGGCGCGGCCGATGCCCCAGATCGAGGCCTCCGCGAACTCCCCCGGCGCGACGTGATGGCTGCAGGAGCAAAGGCAGAGGAAGCCGCCCGGCGCGACCAGCGTCGCGGCCAGGCGGGCGAGCTTGCCATAGCCGCGCAGCGCCGCCGGGTGGTCCTTGCGGCTTTTCGCGAAGGCCGGGGGATCGGCAATGACGATATCGAAGCGGGCCCCGGCCGCGCCCATCTTCTCCAGCGCCTCCAGGGCCTCCGCACGCTCCGCCCGCACCTGTCCCGCCAGCCCGTTCGCCGCCGCCGTCGCCATGGCGAGGTCGAGGGCCTGCGCGCTGCGGTCGAGCAGCGTCACCGCCGCCGCCCCGGCCGCCGCGCATCGCAGCCCAAAGCCGCCGGTATGGCAGAACGCATCCAACACAGTCGCGCCGGCGGCCAGGCGGGCGACGCGGTCCCGATTCTCCCGCTGGTCGAAGAACCAGCCGGTTTTCTGGCCACCCAGCAGGTCGACGGCAAAGCGCAGCCCGCCCTCCGCCACCTTGACCGGCGCGGCAGCGCCGTGCAGCAAACGGATTTCCTCCGGCAGGCCTTCCAGGTGGCGGACCGCCGCGTCGTTGCGGGCGACAATCAGCCGGGGCGCCAGCAGGCGTTCCAGCCCGGCGACCAACGCCGGGGTCAGCAACTCCATGCCCGCGGTATTCGCTTGCAGAGCCAATGCATCGCCGTAGCGGTCGATGATGAGGCCAGGCAGGCCGTCGGCCTCGGCATGCACCAGGCGGTAGAAAGGGGTCTCGAATAGCCGCGTCCGCAGCGCCAACGCGGCGGCGAGGCGGCGTTCCGCCCAGGCAGCGTCGATCGCCGCGCCGGAGTCGCGATCCAGCAACCGGGCGCCGATCAGGCTGTGCGGATTGAAGCTCCAGACGCCGTGGCGGAAGCCATCATCGCCTTCCAGGCGCACCGGGGCGCCACCAGGCAGCGCGCGCAGCGCCGGCGTCATGGCGATTTCGTTGGAGAAGGCCCAAGGATGGCCCGCTTTCACGCGGCGGTCGTGCCCAGGCAGCAACCGGATCAGGGGTGGGGCGATGACGCTCATGCCAGCCCCTATGCAGCGAAGCAGGCCGGCGGCCAAGCCGCCGGCCGATCGCAATCAGCGCTTGAACAGCGCGTTCTTCAGCAAGCCGACAACCAGCTGCAGCACCGCACCGCCAATGCCGCCGCCAGCCAGGGTGCTGACGATGCTGCCGATGTCGAAGCCGCCGGCCGAGGCGGCCGAGGCGGCCGAGGAGGCGCCACCCAGCAGGCCGCCGAGGCCACCACTCGTCGCGCCGCCGCCAAGGAGCCCGCCCAGGGCGCCCACAACCAAGTTACCGACAGGTCCGAGATTGACCTTCTTCAACAGACCGACCAGCAGCCGCGCGCCACCGGCGCCGCTGAGCAGACTAATAACCAGATTGATGATCATGCTCGACATAAGGTCCCCCTCCAGGGTGTTGGCGGAGCAACATCCTCGGCGCGGCCGGCGCGGTCAATGGCCGCAACGATGGTAAGATTCTTCAACCGCGGGCCGCCATCACCACCCCGCCCAGGACCAGGGTGAGCGCCAGGATCTCCCGCCAGCCCAGCGGCTCCCCCAGGAAGATCGCCGCCCCGAGCACCGCTGTAACCGGGGCAAGCAGCGAGCCCTGGGTGGCCAACGAGGCCGGCAGCCGGCGGAGCGCGGCGAACCAGGCCAGGTAGCAAAGTGAGAGGGGCAAGAGCGCCATATAAGCCATTGCTGCCCAGGCCCCCTTCGGTACCGCGGACCAATCCGGCTGCGGCAGGATCAACGCCGCGACCACCACCGGCAGCATGCCGATCAGCACCTGCCAGGCGACCCCTGCCGCCGGCGGCAGCGGGATCGGCCAGCGCTTGGTGATCACGGTACCGAGCGCAAACAGCGTGCAGCCGGAAAGCCCGATCAGCACACCGGGCAGTTTGGCGAGACCGATATCAAGGCCGCGCGCACCGATCAGCAGCACCACCCCGGCCAGGCTGAGCGCGAGCCCGAACAGGCGCGGCAGGCTGGGCCGTTCCCCAAGCACCGGCCAGGCGAGGAGCGCGGTCCAAACCGGCATCGTATAGGCGACGATCGTCCCCTCGCTGGCCGAAAGCCAGCCGAGCGAGAGGGTCGCCAGTACCATCCAGGCGGTGATGTTCAGCAGCGCGATCAGCACCAGGCGCGGCCAAACATGCAGAGGGACCCGGAGAGAGACGCCGGAGACCGCCACCACCGTCATCAGCAGCAAGGCGGCGGCAAGCCCAGGCCAGGCGCGCGCCGCCATCGGCGGCAACAGCCCGAGCAAGTACTTCAGCGGCGGCCAATTGCTGCCCCAGCCAATGACCGCCACCGCGAGCAGCGCCAGACCGAGCGGATCCGCTCGACCGGTCTTTGCAGTCACCGGCGATCCTTCCCTTGCATCCCGCACCCCATCACGCCGGGGCGATGCTGGCAACCGGGCTGGGGAAACCCGCCATGGTCCGCACCTCATCCGGGCCGATCCCCGCCGCCCGTAACCCAGCCAGCGTCGGCGCCTGATCGCGCTTCGCCAGCCGCTTGCCGTCCGGCCCGAGGATCAACGGGTGGTGCGCATAGGCGGGCTCAGGCCAGCCGAGCAGTTCCTGTAACAACCGGTGCAGGTCTGTCGCCGCCTGCAAATCGACGCCGCGGGTCACCAGCGTGACGCCCTGGACGGCATCATCATGGGTCACGCACAGATGATAGCTGGCCGGCACCTCTCGGCGGGCCAGCACAACATCGCCAAAGCGTGCCGGATCGCAGGCCAGCCGCCCCCGGCCGAGTTCGTGGTAGCTGAGCGGCCGGCTGATCTGCGCCAGGGCGGCGGCCATATCGAGCCTGAGGGCGTGTGGCGCACCGGCGGCCAGCCGCGCCGCCCGGTCGGCAGCCGACAAGCGGCGGCAGGTACCGGGATAAAGCGGCCCGTCGGGCCCCTGCGGCGCGCCGCCGCTGGCGGCGATTTCGCGGGCGATAGCGCCGCGCGTGCAAAAACAAGGGAACAGCAGCCCCTGGCCATCGAGCCGCGCGAGCGCGGCGCGGTATTCGGCGAAATGCGCCGATTGGACCCGGGCCGGATGCTCCCAGACCAGGCCGAGCCAGGCGAGATCGGTGCCGATTCCGGCCGCGAATTCCGGCCGGCAGCGCGTGGTGTCGATATCCTCAAGGCGCAGCAGGAAGCGCCCGCCGGAATGGGCAGCGAGCGTTGCAGCAAAGAGCGCGGCATGCGCGTGACCCAGATGCAGCCCGCCGGTCGGGCTGGGTGCAAAGCGGGTGATGGCGCCGGGTGGCGGAGCCGGGATTGCAGTCATCGGCACAAGCGCGTAGCGGCAGGCGAGGTAAGGGAGCAAGCGGGATGGTGACGCTCGATGGACCTCGCGTGCCGCCGGCTTCGGGCGGGCCAGCGCGGCAGGTGGTGGTCCTGCTGCATGGGCTCGGCGCGGATGGCACCGATCTGATCGACCTCGCCGGGCAATGGGCGCCCGGGCTGCCGGAGGCCGCCTTCGTCGCCCCGGACGCGCCCGAGCCCTGCGACATGGCGCCCTTCGGCCGGCAATGGTTCAGCCTGCAGGACCGCACGCCGGCGCGGGTCGAAGCCGGGCTGCGCGCCGCGCGGCCAGCGCTGGACGCCTTCCTGGACCGCGAATTGACCCGTCACGCCCTGCCGCCAGAGGCGCTGGCGCTGGTTGGATTTTCCCAGGGCTGCATGCTCGCGCTGTTCACCGGGCTGCGCATGGCACGCGGACCGGCGGCGATCCTCGGCTATTCCGGCGCGCTGGTGGCACCCGAGTCGCTCGCCGTCGAGGCGCTGGCCCGCCCGCCGGTGCTGCTGGTGCATGGGGAGGCGGATGAGGTGGTCCCCGCAGCGCGCAGCCGCGCGGCCGAGATGGCACTGCGTGCGGCCGGGGTGCCGGTCACGGCGCTGTACCGGCCGGGCCTTGGGCATGGCATCGACGCGGAGGGGCTGGCGGCCGGGCTGGCGGCGCTGCGCACGGGCTTCGGCATGACGCCTGTGTGAAACCCCGCAGCCGCGCCCAGGGGTGACTTGCGCCCCCGCCGAGAGGCTGGCATGAATTCGGCCGATCACGGCGGTGCCACAGTATCTGGGGCCCAACCGACCGGACAGGCCCTAGAGATGGTGGTGACGCCCTGCGAAGGAGCGGCGCTTGCCCGACGGCGGCAGTTTCATCGGCGGCCAGAGTTTCCCGGCCCTTGTGCTGAACGCCGATTTCCGGCCGCTATCCTATTTTCCGCTATCGATCTGGTCCTGGCAGGATGCTGTGAAGGCGGTCTTCCTCGACCGCGTCTCGGTGCTGAACGAGTACGAGGTCGAGGTGCATTCGCCGACCCTGTCGATGCGCCTGCCCTCGGTGATCGCGCTGAAGGAGTATATCCCGGCCGCACGGCGCCCGGCCTTCACTCGCTTCAACGTTTTCCTGCGCGATCGCTTCGAGTGTCAGTATTGCGGCCAAGGTCGGCCGACCCACGACCTGACCTTCGATCATGTCATCCCGCGCAGCCGTGGCGGGCGCACCACGTGGGACAATGTCTGCACCGCTTGCGGGCCCTGCAACCTCCGCAAGGGTAATCGCCTGCCGCGCGAGTGCCACATGATCCCTCGCCAGGCGCCGCGCCAGCCCACGAGTTGGGAGCTGCAGGAAAACGGCCGCG
>CAITYE010000283.1 GCA_903896535.1 uncultured Paracraurococcus sp. | reverse complement strand
TTAGAGCAGGATGCGTGAGCGGATGCGAACGGATCATGCTCTAAAGCGGGATGCGTTGAGGCGGCAGCGCCGAAGGCGCTGAATCCCGCGACCAAGCAAAGTTTAGAGCAGGATGCGTGAGCGGATGCGAACGCGGCATGCTCTAAAGCAGATCGAGGACGCAGCGCGCGAAGATGGCGGGCGCTTCCTGCGGCGGGTTGTGGCCGATGCGCGGCAGCACGCGGCGCTCATACCGCCCGGTGAAGAAGCGGCCCTGTGCGGCCGAGCCGGCCACCGGCCCGACGCCGTCGCTTTCCCCATGCGGGGCAATGGTCGGCACGCCGATCGGCGGGCGGGTGGCCAGCCGGGCCTCGATCCCGGCCAGCGCCGGATCGCCCGGCGCATAGCCGAAGCGATGCCGGTAGGATTGGATTACCACCTCGACGAAATCGGGGTTGTCGAAGGCCTCGGCGCTGGCGGCGAAGGTCGCGTCATCGAAGCGCCAGTCGGGTGACCAGAGCTGCCAGAGCAGCCGGGCGATGCCGCGCCGGTCGGCGGCCAGGCCGGCGCGGCCGCGCTCGGTATGAAAATAATACTGGTACCACCAGCGATGTTCCTGCTCGGCCGAGGCTGGCTTGGCCGCCGCCGCGATGTCCTGGATGTTGTAGCCGGTGCAGGTGACGAGGCCGGCGACGCGTTCTGGCCATAGCGCGGCGACGACGCAGGCGGCGCGGCCGCCCCAATCATAGCCGGCGAGGATGGCGCGGGGGATCGCCAGCGCGTCCAGCAGGTCCAGCAGATCCTTGCCGAGCGCCGCCTGTTCGCCCGAGCGGGGCGTGGCGGCATCGCGGAACCGGGTCGGGCCATAGCCGCGGAGATAGGGCACCACCACCCGGCAGCCGGCGGCGACCAGGACGGGCACCACCGCGTCGTAGCCGGCGGGGGCGTAAGGGAAGCCATGCAGCAGCAGGACCGCCGGGCCGTCCGCCGGGCCATGCGCGGTATGGGCGATGCGAAGGGTGGGCGTTTCAGCGAAGGCGATGTCGGACATTGGGCTATCCTGCCAAGGTGGTGGTTGGCCGCAAGCCGGCGCGGTGGCATCCTAAAGGGATGTTGCGTCGCGCCCTGATCCTCCTCCTGCTCCTGCCGGGCCTCGCCCTGGCCCAGGACAAGCCCCAGCCGCCGCTGCCGAAGGAGCCGCTGGTCATCGTCACCCGCGACGGGGCGCGGCAGGTCTTCCAGGTGGAAATGGCGCTGACGCCGGAACAGCAGATGGTCGGGCTGATGTTCCGCCCCAGCGTGCCGGCCGATGAGGGCATGCTGTTCGACTGGGGGGTGCCGCGCGATTCCGCGATGTGGATGCGCAACACCATTGCCCCGCTCGATATGCTGTTCATCACCGAACAGGGGCGGGTGCACCGGATTGCCGAGCGGACCGTGCCCTATTCGCTGAATGCCATCGAAAGCCGCGGGCCGGTCCGGGCGACGCTGGAACTGGCCGCCGGCACCGCCGAGCGGCTGGGCATCCGGATCGGCGATCTGGTGGAGCAGCGAATCTTTGGCACCGCGAAGGTGGTTCCGTCGCCGCCCGGGGCGCGGTAGAAGCATCTGGTCGGGGTGTGGCGCAGTCTGGTAGCGCATCTGCTTTGGGAGCAGAGGGTCGCTGGTTCGAATCCAGTCGCCCCGATACCTCGTGGTCCGATTCACCCGACGCTTGGTACCCAAGCGTCGGGTGAATCGGCCCACCAAATCAATGGCTCGTGGTGCATGCCAGACGGTACCATCCGTCTGGGACGCACAACTAGGTGACCCGGATATTTTTGTGTAAGGAGCCCGATAATGTCCGGACCGCGCGCCCGCATTCATGTCCCGCCCCGCTCCGCCATGCAGGCGGCGCGCGGCAATACACATGAGTGGGTGCTGGAATTCGCCCCGGGGGAACGGCAGCGGCCGGACCCGCTGATGGGCTGGTCGGGCTCCGGCGATACGCGCAACCAGGTGCATCTGCGCTTTGCCAGCAAGGCCGAAGCGGTGGCCTATGCCGAGGCGAACGGCATCGCCTACAGCGTCGAGGAACCGCCCGCCCCGCGGCCGATCAAACCCAAGGTCTATGCGGAGAATTTCCGCTTCGGCAGAGCCGAGAATTGGACCCATTGACCAGCCTTGGGCGCCCGTAGCTCAGACGGATAGAGCACGCGATTTCTAATCGTGTGGTCGGGGGTTCGAATCCCTCCGGGCGCGCCACTCATGAGGCCCCGGCTTGGCTCGGGCCGCGCCCCGTCGGCCCCTGCGGCCCTCCGTTGCCCCGACCGTAGATTGACCGGACGCCCGGGCAAACCGGCCCCCGCCCGCTGATGACGGCGCTGCCCATGGCCCAGCCCCTCGCCCCACCGGCGCCGCGCTCCCTGGCCTTGGCGCCTGAGGCCCCCGGCCTCCTATGGCTCAGCGCCATGCCTGGCCGTTTTACGCCCTGGGCGGCGTTCGCCGCGGCCGTGCAGCAGCACCGCATTGGCCTGGTGTGCTGTGCCACTCGAGAAACCGATGCGCCCCTTGGGGTGCCACAGTCCGCTTTCGGGTGCGGCCACGCCCCGCGGGGGCGCGGCCGCGGCCCTCGCGGGGTTCAGACGCGGGACTGGCCCTGGGCGGCAAGGCTGCCACGCCGGGCACG
>CAITYE010000282.1 GCA_903896535.1 uncultured Paracraurococcus sp. | reverse complement strand
GCGCTTGCAATAGTCATTGTAGAAATTCCGCCCTTTCGCGCCCATGCCGCCGATATAGAGCGCGAGCTCGGGCTTCACCGCATCCCGGCAGTCCTGCAGATCGGGGCCGAGGCGGATCTTCGTGTAGGGCGCGATGTCGAACGCGGCGAGATCGGCGGGCTTGCCCGCTTTCAGCATGCCTTCCAGGGTCGGCTTGGCGACGAGGTCGGCGCCTTCCGGCGACATGAAGATCGGCAGGTTGCCGTCGGCAAGCTCACCCGACAGGCGCATCCCCCCCGGGGTGATGGAGGCGCAGTAGTAGCGCAGCGGCTTGCCGTGCTGGATGCTTTTCAGCGGCTTGCCAAGGCCGCTGGCATCCGGCCCGTCATAGGGGATGCTGTAATGCTCGCCCTTGAAGATCAGCGGCTGTTCGCGGGCGACGATGGCGCGAATGATCGCGATGTATTCGCGCGTGCGCTCCAGCGGCTTGCCGTAGGCAACGCCATGCCAGCCTTCCACCACCTGCGGGCCGGAAGGGCCGACGCCGCAGAGGAAGCGATCACCGGACAACTGTTGCAGCGTCATCGCCGTGGTTGCCGCGCAGGCCGGGGTGCGGGCGGGCATCTGCATGATGCCGGTACCCGCCTTGATGACGCTGGTATGCGCCAGTACCCAGGCGATCGGCGAGACGGCATCGCTGCCGTAGCTCTCGCCGCACCAGACGCTGCTGTAGCCAAGCCGTTCGGCTTCCATCACCAGCGGCAGGTTGACCCCGTCGCCGAGGCCGAGCGTCAGGCCGAGCCGCATCAGAGGCGGGCCATCACGTCGTCGCGGAAGGCGCGCATGCTGGCGAGGATTTCCTCAACCGTCGCGCCGGGAAAGGTCAGATCCACCGCGGTCACGCCAAGGGCACGCATGGCCTTCAGGTCGGCGGCAATCGCCACGCCATTGCCGCTGAACAGCCGCCGCTCGCCATCGCCCGCTAGCGGTGGCACCTCCGGCCCGTATTTCTGCACCCGATAGGTCAGCGTCACCGCATCGGCCGGGCGGCCGGCCTCGGCCACCAGCTTGCGCAGCCGCGCCACGGCCGCCTGATACCGCGCCAGGCTGTCGAGCGGGAAGGAAGGATTGGTGCCGATCGGGTACCAGGCATCACCGAGCCGGGCGGTACGGCGTATGGCCGGCCCGCTCTCGCCGCCAACCCAAATGGGCGGACCGCCCGGCTGCACGGGCTTCGGCTCGAAGCTGAGATCGGCGAAGCGCACATGCTCACCTTCGAAGCGGGGCGCCTTGGCGGTCCAGAGCTCCTTCGCCGCCAGCAGATATTCGTCCGTCACCTTGCCGCGGGCGGCGAAGGGCGGGGTTTGCAGCGCCACGAACTCCTCCTCCAGCCAACCAGCCCCGATGCCCAGCGTCAGACGTCCGCCCGAGAGCACATCGATGGTCGAGAGGATTTTCGCGGTCAGCAGGGCAGGGCGGTGCGGCACCACCATCACCGAGGTGACGAGACGGAGCTTGCTCGTGCGCGCGGCGACGAACATCACCTCGGTCAGCTGCTCATGCCGTTCGCCCCGGGCGGTGCTCGGGAACTCGCCACTGTCGGTATAGGGATATTTCGCGTGGATATTGCTCGGGATCACCACATGGTCGCTGATGGTCGCATAGCCGAAGCCCAGCGCCTCGCCGCCCTGGGCCAGCAGGGTCAGGTTCTCGGCGCTGGCCAATGGGCCACCGCTCGGCAGGTTGAAGCCGATCTGCATGACTGCCTTATCCTCCCCCCGCATTGCATCCGGCACGCGGCTCGCCCACGATGCCGGCGGGGACTGGGGGAGCGCAAGGGTGCAGGACCGGCTGGAGATTGCGCCGCTTGAGGAACTGATGGCCGAAGCGGCGGCGCTGCGCGATGCGGCGCATGGCCGCGTCGTGTCCTATTCCCGCAAGGTCTTTATCCCGCTGACCCGGCTCTGCCGCGACGTCTGCCACTATTGCACCTTCGCCACGCCGCCGCGTCCCGGCCAAGCCGCCTATCTGTCGCCCGAGGAAGTGCTGTCCATCGCCCGGGCCGGGGCGGCGGCTGGCTGCACGGAGGCGCTGTTCACGTTGGGCGACAAGCCCGAGCTGCGCTGGGACCAGGCGCGGGAAGCGCTGGACGCCATGGGCTATGGCAGCACCATCGACTATCTGGTGGCGATGAGCGAGCGGGTGCTGCGCGAGACCGGCCTGCTGCCGCATGCCAATCCCGGCGTGATGAGCGCGGCCGAAATTGCCGCACTGCGCGCCGTCAATGCCAGCCAGGGCATCATGCTGGAGAGCGCGAGCGCGCGGCTTTGCGAACCAGGCGGGGTGCATCATGGCAGCCCCGACAAGGACCCCGCGATCCGCCTCGCCGTCCTGCGGGAAGCCGGACGCCAGCGCGTGCCCTTCACCACCGGCATCCTGATCGGCATCGGCGAGACGCGGGCCGAGCGGCTGGAGGCGCTGCGTGAGATCGCCGCGATTCACGCCGAATACGGCCATATCCAGGAAGTCATCATCCAGAACTTCCGCGCCAAGCCGCGCACCAAGCTGGCCGGCGCGGCGGAGCCCGGGCTTGATGATCTGCTCTGGACCATCGCCGCGGCCCGCCACGTGCTCGGCGGGGAGATGAACATCCAGGCGCCGCCAAACCTCTCGCCCGGCGTCTATCAACGGCTGATCGCCGCCGGGTTGAACGACTGGGGCGGCGTCTCGCCGGTGACGCCGGATCATGTGAACCCAGAGGCGCCCTGGCCACATCTGCAAGAGCTTGCGGCGCGCACCGCTGAAGCCGGCAAGGTTCTGGTGCAGCGCCTGCCCGCTTATCCCGCCTATGTGCGCGCACCGGATCGCTGGTTCGCCGCGCCGGTCGCCGCCGCTGTCCGTCGTGCGAGCGATGCCGAGGGCTTTGCCCGCGGCGATGACTGGTCGCCGGGCGAGACGACGCCGCCCGCCGCCGCCGCGCCGCGGCTGGCGGCTGCCGAAGCTGGTCTGGCCCGTCTGGTGGACCGCGCCGCCGGTGGCGCGCGGCTTGAGGAAGCCGAAATTGGCCGCCTCTTTGCCGCCCGGGACGCCGATCAAGCGCATGTCATGGCCGCCGCCGATGCGTTGCGACAGGCCGTGTCCGGGGAGACCATTCGCTACGTCGTCAACCGCAACATCAACTACACCAATATCTGCACCTATCGCTGCAGTTTCTGCGCCTTCAGCAAGGGCAAGACGCATGAGGCGCTGCGCGGCCCGGCCTATGACCTGGATCATGCCGAGATCGTCCGCCGCGCCGCGGAGGCCTGGGCGCGCGGGGCGACCGAAGTCTGCCTGCAGGGTGGCATCCACCCCGATTATACCGGTGCGACCTATGAGGGCATCTGCCGGGCGATCAAGGCAGCGGTGCCTGGGATGCATATCCACGCCTTCTCACCCCTCGAAGTGACGCAGGGCGCGGCGACGCTCGGGCTTTCGCTGGATGCTTTCCTGGCCCGGCTGCATGCTGCCGGCCTTGGCACGCTGCCGGGCACGGCGGCGGAGATCCTGGATGACGAGGTCCGCGCCATCATCTGCCCGGACAAGGTGAACACCGGCGAATGGCTGGATGTGGCCCGCGCCGCGCATGGCCTGGGGCTGCGGACCACCTCGACCATCATGTTCGGCCATGTCGAGACGCCCGTGCACTGGGCGCGGCATCTGCTGGTCCTGCGCGACCTGCAAGCGGCGACCGGCGGCTTCACGGAATTCGTCCCGCTGCCCTTCGTGCACATGGAAGCGCCGATGTACCTGAAGGGCTTGGCGCGGCGCGGCCCGACCTTTCGCGAGGCGCTGCTGATGCACAGCGTCGCCCGCCTTTCGCTGCACCCGCATATCGTGAATATCCAGACCAGCTGGGTGAAGATGGGGCCGGCCGGCGCGGCGATGGCCTTGCAGGCCGGCGCGAACGACCTGGGTGGGACGCTGATGAACGAAAGCATCAGCCGCGCCGCGGGCACGCAGCATGGCCAGGAATTCCCGCCCGCCGCGATGGAGGCGTTGATCCGCAGCATTGGTCGCGTGCCGATGCAGCGCACCACCGCCTATGGAGCCCCCCCGGTCGCGCAGCGCGAGGCGAGCTTTGTTGCGGCCGAGCTCTCGCCCGTGGTGCAGACAGCGCCGCGCAAGCGTGTACCTGCCTGATCCTGCTGGTTTAGCGGCGCCCCCGGGCGGCCAGCCGGTCGAGCACGCCGGCCTCGCGTAGCCAACCCAGGGTGCGCGTGCCTTGCGCCAGTGGCAGCGCCGCGAAGCGTTCGAGATCCTCGGGATGGTCGATATCCATCGCAGCGCCCGGCAGCTGGACTACTCTCGGCGTTATGCCCTTGGCCCGCGCCGCCGCCAGATGCGGGAAGAAGCTGTCCTCGCCGAAACGGAGCGGCACCGCCGCCGCTGGGCTGAGCAGCACGCCGTTCGACCCGCCCTCGTCATGGGAAGGGGCGATGCTGAAGGCGGGGGCGGCGCCATGCCCAGTGAGCAGCGCTTCCACCTCGGCTGCGGTGACCGCAGGGATATCGCCGGGCATCGTCAGGATGCCGCTGGCGCCCTCCGCTTCCAGCAGTCGCGCGGCGGTGGTCACGCTGCCGGTATGGCCCTCCCGCGCGCCGGCGGTGATGACCCGTGCACCGGCCGCTTGCGCCGCCGCCGTCGCCCAGGGGTCGAGCGTGACCACGGCGATTCCGGCAAGACCGCGCGCCGCGCTCAGCGCCGCGAGCACCTCGCCGACCATCACCCGCATAAGTGCGACCCGCTCCTCTGGCGACAGCAGGGGGGAAAGGCGTTCCTTCGCGCCGACCATTTCCTTGACCGGCAGCACCGCCCAGATCGTCACCGCAGCGCCTCCGCCGCGGCCAGGACGATCCTGGCAAGGGCGATCTTGTCCTCCTGCGTCGTCATCAGCGTGCGGGCCGGAAAGCAGCGCGGGGCGATATCAGGCGTCAGATCGCCTGCCTCCAGCACCAGCCCGTCCAGCAGGTCGCCATAATGCGCGGCGACCGAGGCAGCTGAGGGAGCGGCGCCGGCATCGGCGAACATCTTGGCCGTCGGTCCTTTCACCGCCTGCCCGGCGATGATGGGAGAGACGGCGATCACCGGCGCACCGCTGGCGCGGATTGCGTCGCGCAGCCCTGGCAAGGCGAGGATCGGTCCGATGCTGATGAAGGGGTTGCTCGGGCAGATCACCACGGCGCGTGGCCGGGCGGCCAGCGCGGCGAGCAGTGCGCCCTGCGGCCGGGCGGCTGCGGCGCCGGTAAAATCGATACGCCGTACCGCCGGCGCGGCACGGCGGCCGACGAACCAGGGCTGGAAATCCATCCAGCCTTCGTCGGTCAGCAACCGCGTGCGCACCGGGTCGTCGCTCATCGGCAGGAGGCGTGGGCCGATCTGCAGGCGGGTCCGGATATCATCGGTAATGGCGCTCAGACTCTCCCCCGCCCGCAGCCGGTGGCTGCGCAGCACATGCAGCGCGAGATCGCGGTCGCCGAGCCGGAACCAGTCCTCGCCGCCGAGGGTGCCAAGGGTCTCCATGAAGGCCCAGCTCTCATCCTGGCGTCCCCAGCCGAGCTGGCGATTATCAAGCCCGGCGAGCGTGTAGGTGAGCGTGTCGATATCCGGGCAGACGGTCAGGCCGAAATGCTCGAAGTCGTCGCCGGTATTGGCGACGATGCAGAGCTCCTCGGCCGGCAGCAACTGCGCGAGGCCGAGGGCGAGCTTGGCGCCGCCGACGCCGCCGGACAGCGCGATGATCACCGGAACAGATCCTCCTCACCCACCCGCAGCAACTCGGCAGCGGGGTTGGGCGGGGCGCTCCAGTCCAGGCCACGCAGGTGCACCGCCGGCCGCGCCTCCGCCCCCTGGCCCATGATGAGGCCGGCGGCGGCAGCGATCTCATCGGCAAAGCCGGTGATGGAGACGCGCAACTCGCGCCCGAACAGATCGGGCTGGCCCCGCAGGTCGAGCAGCGCCGGAAGTCCAGCGACGCCGATCGCCACGCCGACCGTACCGCGCCGCCACGCCCGCCCGAAGCTGTCGGTGATCACGACCGGCAGGCCGAGCCGTGCGGCCAGCGCCGCGGCACTCGCGTCGGGATCGACGGGCAGCAGCAGCGCGTGGCCTTCCTCACCGACATTGGACTGGTCGATCCCGGCATTGGCCATGACGAAGCCCAGCCGGTGCTCGACAATGATCAGGTTCGGCCGCGCCCGCACGACGCGGCGGCTTTCGCTGAGGATCAGCTCGACCACCCGGGGATCTTTCTCGGTCTCGGCCGCGAGGCGCCGCGCCGCCGCCGAAGGGGTGACGCTCTCCAGCGCCACGCTCCGCCCCTCCGCCTTGCTCACGATCTTCTGGGCGATCGCCAGGACATCGCCCGGCTGCGGCGCCAGGCCGGCGCGCGCCATCCCGGCGGCGAGCAGCCCGGCGAGGTTATCGCCGGGCCGTACCATCGGCAGCCCGGGCAGCGCCGTCAGTGAAAGGGTAGCGCTCACCCGAAGCGGCGGCGCAGCAGGGGCAGCACCCGCTCTCCATAGAGCGCGAGGAAGCGCGCCTGATCCTGGCCGGGCGCGTGAAAGACCAAGTGGGTGAAGCCGAGATCGAGGTAGAACTTGATCCGCTCCACCTGTTCCTCGGGATCGTCGGAGACGATCCAGCGGCTGGCCGCGCGCTCGAGCGGCAGGGCATCGGCCAGACGCTCCATCTCGACCGGGTCCTCGATCGACATCTTCTCCTCGGCGGAGAGCGCGAGCGCGGCCCAGAGCCGGGTATCCTCAAGCGCGCGGCGCTTGTCGGTATCGAAGCTGACCTTCACCTCGATCATCTTCTCGTAGCCTGGCTTGGGCTTGCCCGCTGCCTCCAGTCCCGCCGCAAGGTTGGGCAGCAGGGTCTCGGTATAGAGCTCGGTCTTCTTGCCGCTGGTGCAAATGAAACCGTCGCCACCACGCCCCGCATATTTCGCGACCAGCCCGCCGGCAGCAGCGACATAGATCGGCACCGGCTGGTCCGGGCGGTCGTAGATCGTCGCCTTCTCGGTCTTGTAGTATTCGCCCTCGAAGGTCACGCGCTCCTCGGTCCAGAGCTTCCGCATGAGTTGCACGGCCTCGCGCATGCGGGCGAAGCGTTCCTTGAACTCGGGCCAGGGCGCCCCGGTCGATGGCACTTCGTTCAGCCCCTCGCCGGTGCCGATCCCCAGGATGACACGGCCGGGGAACATCGACCCCATGGTGCCGAAGGCCTGTGCAACGATCGAGGGGTGGTAGCGAAATGTCGGCGTGAGCACGGAGGTGCCCAGGATCAATCGTTGGGTCCGGGCACCGAGGGCGCCGAGCCAGACGAGCGAGTTGGGGGCATGCCCGTCGGTGTGCTTCCAGGGCTGAAAATGGTCTGAGACAAAACAGGAATCGAACCCTGCCTGTTCCGCCAGGATGCCGAATTCCAACAACTTCGCGGGTGCAAACTGCTCGGCGGACGCCTTGTATCCAAGCCTCAGCATGGCGCATCTCCCTCTTTCTGTCGGAAGTCTATAGGCTGGTCTGGCTCAGGTACAAACGGGGGCGACGATGCATCTTGGTTATTCCCTGCCGCTCGGCGATGTCGGCGGCGATCCGGCGACGGTCCGCGAGTTCGCCGCCCGCGCGATGGAACTGCGCTATGCCGATATCGTGCTGCCGGATCATGTCCTCGGGGT
>CAITYE010000281.1 GCA_903896535.1 uncultured Paracraurococcus sp. | reverse complement strand
ATCGTCTATATGGAGCGGGCCACCGTGCAACGCGCGTGTTTGGAGCGATATCGCCGGGTCGGCGCGCATCAGTACCGGGGCCATCGCCTGGAGGTCCTGGATGACGGCGCTGCGGGCTGGGCGGTGCGGATCTGGGGGCCGGACCCTGCGGCCGGGCAGGAGACCATGCTGCGCAACAAGGCGCCCAAGGGCCTGTCGGCGCTGATCGCGGAAGCCAAGCGCCAGGTTGATCGCCGGCTTGATGGGTCTACCCTACCGGGCTGACGGACACGGCGCAGCCCCGGTGGCCCCGCGGGTCGGCTTCGGCCTATAACTGCCGCTGTCGATCCGCCGAACCTGCGCGATCGATGCCGTGCGCCCCATTGTTCTGGCGCCGGGCGAACGCATGTATGAGCCAGTGCAGGGAACCCCCGCGATGGATGTGATCCTCGACCCCAATCGGCCAGCTGGCGCCCCGGGTGCCGGCAATGCCGCCGCCGACCTGATCAAGGACGGCGACCAGAAGACCTTCATGCAGGACGTCGTTGAGGCGAGCCGCGAGACACCGATCCTGGTGGATTTCTGGGCGACCTGGTGCGGCCCCTGCAAGACGCTGACCCCCACGCTGGAGAAGGTGGTGAACGCCGCCGGCGGGCGGGTGAAGCTGGTCAAGATCGACATCGACAAGAATCGCGCTTTGGTCCAGCAGCTGACCCAGCTCGGATTGCCGCTGCAATCTGTGCCGACGGTGGCCGCCTTCTGGCAGGGCCAGATCGCCGACCTCTTCCAGGGTGCCCTACCTGAGGGCGACGTGAAGCGCTTCGTCGAAGGCCTGCTGAAGATGGCCGGCGGGCAGATGCCCGCTGCCGACCTGCTGGCCGAGGGGAAGGCTGCCGCTGAGGCTGGCGATCATCAGGCCGCGCTGCAAATCTTCGGCGCCCTGGTGCAGCAGGATCCGGAAAACCCGGAAGCCTTCGCCGGCGCCGCCGCCGCCCTATTCGCGTTGGGCGAGGAGGAGCAGGCCGGCCAAGTGCTGGAGAGCGTGCCGCCGAAGCTGCGCGAGCATGCGGCCATCGCTTCCATCCGCAGCAAGCTGGAACTCGCCGCGGTCGGCCGGCAGGCGCAGTCCAAACTCGCTGAGTTCGAGGCGCGGCTGGCGGTCGATCCGAACGACCATGCTGCGCGCATCGACCTCGCGGTGGCGCTCAACGCCGCCGAGGATCGGGCCGGCGCGATCGACGCGCTGATCGAGGCGATCAAGCGCGACCTGGCCTGGAATGACGAAGCGGCGCGCAAGCAGCTGCTGCAATTCTTCGAGGCCTGGGGCTTCACGGACCCGGCGACCCTGGCGGGGCGGCGCAAGCTGTCCTCGCTGCTGTTCCGCTAGCCCGGGCCGATGGCCGCGCGGCAGCCTGGACTCGCCGAACTGCCGGGGGAAATTGCGATCTTCCCTCTGCCCGGGGCGTTGTTGCTGCCGGGCGGGCGGCTACCATTGAATATCTTCGAGCCACGCTATCTGGCCATGGTCGACGACGCGCTCGGCGCCGGGCGGCATTTCGGCATGATCCAGCCGGAGCCCGAGGCGCCGGCCGGCCCGGAGGGCCCGCGTACCTATCGCGTTGGCTGCCTCGGCCGCATCGCTTCCTTCTCGGAAACCGAGGATGGCCGCCACCTCATCACCCTGGCCGGTGTGACGCGCTTCCGCATCGCCGAGGAGCTGCCGATGCAGCGCGGCTATAGGCGGGTGCGCGCCGATTACGCCGGCTTTGCCGATGATCTGGCACCCGACGCGGCATCGGCCGAAGTGGACCATGCGCAGCTGCTCGCCGCGCTGCGGCCCTTTTTCCGCGCCCGCCAGATCGACGCCAATTGGGAAGCCATCGAGCGAACCGAGCCCACGATGCTGGTACTGAGCTTATCAATGATCTGCCCCTTCGCGGTGCCGGAGAAGCAGGCGCTGCTGGAAGCGCCGAGTCCCGCCGAGCGGGCCAGGACGCTGATCGCCCTGCTGCAGATGGGCGCCCATGATCAGGACCCAGCGGACCTCCCCGCCGGGCGCCGGCTGAGCTAGAACGATGCCATGAACCAAGCCGATTCCAAGCCGACCCCGAGCGGCGATATCGACCCGGCACTGCTCGAAATCCTCGTCTGCCCCGTTACCAAGGGCCCGCTCCGCTATGACCGTGAGCGCGGCGAACTGGTGAGTGAGGCCGCGCGCCTGGCCTACCCGATCCGCGACGGCATCCCGATCATGCTGCCGGACGAGGCCCGGTCGCTCGACGGCTGATGTCCGCCCCACCCACCGAAATTCGTCTGAAGCGCGCCGAGCGCGTGCTGGAGGTTGCCTGGGAGGATGGCGCGCGCTTCGCCCTGACAGCAGAATACCTGCGCGTGGAAAGCCCCTCCGCCGAGGTGCAAGGCCATGGGCCGGGCCAGCGGGTGACCATCGGTGGTTGCCGCCGTGTCGGCATCCTGCGGATCGAGCCGGTCGGCAATTACGCCATTCGCCTCATCTTCGACGACCGGCACGATAGTGGCCTCTATTCCTGGGCCTATCTGCGCGAACTCGGCGAGGAGCGGGCCACGAAATGGGCGGCCTATGAGGCCGCACTGGCCGAACAGGGCCTCAGCCGCGACCCGCGGGGCCGCGGCTGAACCGCTGGCGCATCAGGCCGGCGTGTATTTGCCGCCGGTCTGCGGGGTTGGCGTATCGAAGCCCTGCTTCTGGCGATCGAGCCGCGTCTCCCGCTTCCAGCTGCGCTGCAGCGGGTCGCTGACGGTGAACTCCAGCGTGCCGCAATGCTCGACCGCAAGGGTGATGCGGTCGCCATCCATGAACGGGTTCAACCCGCGATGGTTGGTCCCGGTCGCCAGGATATCGCCCGGCTCCAGCGTGTGGATGTGGCTGACCCATTCGATGCAGCGGGCGATGTTGTGGGCCATGTCGTCGGTGTTGAACTTCTGCATGACGACGCCGTTATTGGTCAGCGTGATGCCCAGCTTCTGCGGGTCCTTGATCTCGTCCTTGGTGACGATCCAGGGGCCGATCGGCGCGAAGGTGTCGCGTGACTTCATCTGGAAGAAGACGTTGGATGGCGGCTTCACCCCGCGCGCCGACCCATCGATGAAGTTCATGTAGCCGAAGATGTGGTCCATCGCGTCGGCCGCCTTCACCCGTGTGGCGCGCTTGCCGATGACCACGGCCATCTCCGCTTCGCCTTCGAAGATGCTGGCGCCCATATCCGGCAGCAGCATCGCATCGCCCGGGCCGATGATCGCCGTCGGCGCCTTGTGGAAGGCGTTGATCGGCGCCGGTTCCTTCAGCGTGCCGTCTTCCATGTAGTTCACCGCCATGCAGACGATATTGCCCGGCTTGGGCAGCGGTGGGCGGATGCGATGCCCAGCCAGAGCGAAGGCCGGCCCGGCGGCGGCGGCCGCTTCGAGCTTGCCGCGATAGGCCTCGAAGCGGGCGATCAGGCCGTTGATCAGATCGGCCGGGCCGAGATGCGGAATATCCGCGACGGCGGCGGTGACATCCACCGCGTGATCGGCGCCGTGCATCACGCAGAGCCGGAAATCATCGACGAAGAGCAGTTTCATGGCGGGTCCTCCCCCGTTCAATCCCCCGATGGGACACCGGTTTCCCGCTTTCGGCAACAGGTCGCTTCCCGAAGGGCCCGGGGCCTGTTAGGCCGAGAGCCATGAAAATCACCCTGCTTGGCGTTGGTGCGGTGGGCGGCTGGCTAGCCGCGGGGCTCGTTCGGGGCGGCGCCGAGGTGGCGCTGCTGGCTCGCGGCGCGACGCTGGCCGCCCTCACCGAACACGGGCTGCGCTACACGGCCGACGGTCGCGCCGAACATTTCCGCCTGCCTGCCGCCGAGGACCCGGCGGCGCTGCCCCCTCCCGATCTGCTGCTGGTCTGCCTGAAGGGGCAGGATGTGCCGGCGGCGCTGCCGCTGCTGCGCCGGGCGATCGGCCCGGGCACCCTCGTCGCCGCCGTGCAGAACGGCCTGCCCTGGTGGTTCACCCAGGGCTTCGGCGGGCCCGTCGCAGGCCGGACGCTGGCGAGCACCGACCCCGGTGGGGCGCTGGCCGCGGCGCTGCCGGCCTCGCGCGTGCTGGGCGGTGTCGCGCATGTTGGCAGCCTGGTCGAAGCGCCGGGCGCGATCCGGCTGATGAAGGCGGACCGGATGCTGTTCGGCGATCCCAGCGGCGGCCATGCCGGCGCGCTGGCGGCGCTGGTCGGCGCGCTGCGGGCCGGCGGCGTGCCGGCCGAAGCCGTGCCCGATATTCGGCGGGAGATCTGGCTGAAGCTGTGGGGCAACGCCACCATGAACCCGCTTTCGGCACTGTCCCGGGCGGATATGCTGGCAATGCTGGACGATCCCGGCATCGACGGGCTGATCCGCGCCATCATGGCGGAAATGGCCGCGATCGGCGCCAAGATCGGCCTGCCCATCGACCAATCGATCGAGGATCGGCTGGTGGTGACCCGTCGGCTCGGCGCCTTCCGTACGTCCATGCTGCAGGATCTGGAAGCGGGGCGGCGGCTGGAACTTGGCCCGATCCTGGGCGCGCTGGTCGAGCTGGCGGATCTGACCGGGGAGGCCGCGCCGGTGACGCGCGGGATCGAGGGGCTGACGCGGCTGCTGGCGGCAAGGCTCGGCCAGGGCGGCGCTTGACCTCGGGGGTCACCAAGGCCGAGGCTGCCGGCATGCTCGAACTCCGCCCGTGCTGTGAATGCTGCGGCACCGCTCTGCCGCCGGACAGCCTGCTGGTGCGCATCTGCTCCTATGAATGCACCCTCTGCGACGGCTGCGCCGGCTGCGCCGAGGGCGCATTGCAGGGTCATTGTCCGAATTGCGGTGGGGAGCTGGTGCGCCGGCCGATCCGCCCGGCGGCGCGGCTGTTGCGCCACCCCGCCTCGACGCTCCGCAAGGTGAAGCCCGGCGGCTGCATGCCGGGCTGAGGCCGCCGCTACCGTAGGCGCCGGATCGTGAAGCGGATCGTCACCTCGATGCCCCTGCCGTTCCGGAGAGGTGGCGCCGAGAGATATTCCAGCATCTGGCCGCCATGCCGCTTGCGGAAGGGGCTGGCATAGCTGCCATCGGCCAGCGCGTAACCCAGCCCGGCTTCGGTCAAGGGAGAGCGGCCCGGCCGCAGTCGGTTGTCTACGCGATAGGGAGCATTGCCGGGGATCGGCCGCCCGGCCGCCGCAAGACGCACGATCGCCACGCCGTTGCGCGTGCCGGTGATCCCGGTGACTCGATAACTGCCGCGCGCATCCGGCTGTGGGTCGGTCGTCAACCGGCCATGCGCGGTCACGCCCGCGCCCTGATACGCCCAGTACCAGACCGGCGCCGCCGCAACCTGCCGCGCCGGGCTGAGCGCCAGGGTAACGAGAAGGGGGATCGCGCTTGCGCGCATGGCTTAATCCTGTTCCAGGACCTCTTGCGCCAAAGGCAGCGGATCGCCGCGCCGGTGCCGGGTCGGTCGCGGTCACCCTATCGCGGCTGCAGCTACCTGACGATCCGCCGCAGCATCGCCCGGGTCTTGTCGCTGCGTGGCGGGTCGAACAGCCGCGACAGGCTCCAGCGGCCATGCCCGACGCGCGCGCGGGTCAGGCTGAACTCGCGGAACCCCGCCTCGCCATTGCGCCGGCCGAAGCCGGAAGCGCCGCTGCCGCCAAAGGCCAGGCCGGGGAAGGCGGCGTATTCCACGCAGCGTTCCTCGACGATGGCGCCGCTGCGGGTGCCCGCGGCCACCTGCGCCCGTTCCGCCGCGTTGGCGCCAAACAGATAGATCGCGAGCGGTCGCGGCCGGGCGCCGATCCAGCCGAGCGCCGCCGCCAGCCCCTCCAGCGCCACCACCGGCAGGATGGGCCCAAAGATCTCGGCCTGATGGATGGGGTGGTCGGGCGGCGCCTCGGCCAGGGTCAGTGGCCAGCGCCGTCTCTCTTGCGGGCCCAGCGGGTCCAGCGTGGCGCCGGCGCACAGCGCCGTCAGCCGCGCCGCCTGTGCCTCGTTCACCACCACCGTCTCCGGCTGGGAGAGGCCGCTGGCGCGGCAGGCGGCGGCAAAGGCGTCGCGGCTATGGCCGACCAGCAGCACGGTATCGGGGGCGATGCAGGTCTGCCCGGCATTCACCGCCTTGCCCACCAGGATCGCCCGCGCCGCTGTCGCCAGATCGGCGCCGGGCAGCACCAGGGCCGGGCATTTCCCGCCCAGCTCCAGCGTCAGCGGGACCAGTCCGGGGGCGGCGGCCTGCATCACCCGCCGGCCCACCGCGGTGCTGCCGGTGAAGACCAGATGGTCCCAGGGCTGGGCGGCGAAATCGGCGGCGACCTGCGGCCCGCCTTCGACGCAGCGGGCGATATCTGGCCCCAGCGCCTCGGCCAGGATGGCGCCGATCAGCGTGGTGGTGCGCGGCGTTGCCTCGGCCGGTTTCACGGCGATGCGGTTGCCGGCGGCCAGCGCATCCACGGCCGGTTGCAGCGCCAGCAGCAGTGGGTAGTTCCAGGGCGCCATGATGCCGATCACGCCCTTTGGCACGAACTCCTCGCAGGCCCGGGTTGGCCAGAAGGGGAAGGGTACGGGCTGGCGGCGCGGCTTCGCCCAGCGCGGCAGCAGCCGGGCGGCGCGGCGGGCGCTGTCGGCCACCAGCTTCACCTCGGCCAGGAGCGTCTCCTCGGCCGACCGGCCGCCGTAATCGGCATCGATCGCGGCGGCGACGGCATCGGCTTGGCGGATCAGCGTGGCGGCCAGCGCCCGCAGCAAAGTGCGGCGCGCGGCGATGCTTGGCGCGCCGTCCCGCGCTTCCGCGGCGCGGAGCGCGGCCAGGGCTTGGGCGGGGCCGGTCATGCCGCGCGCAGCAGGGCGCGGGCCGCGGCCTCGCCGCTGCGCACCGCGGCCTCGATGGTCGCGGGCAGCAGCGGGTCGGTCCAGTCGCCGGCCAGCGCCAGGTTCGCCAGTGGTAGGCGTGGCGGGCGCAGCAGCGTGCCCGGCAGGTGCCGCGGCGTTGCCCGGCGTTCCTTCACCACGCGGCATGGCGGCGCGGTCTCCGGCCAATCGCCGGCCAGCCCAAAGGCCAGCGCGGCGGCGCGGAGTTCGGTCCAGGCGCGCGGGCCGATCCTCGCGGCGTCTTCCCGCGCCGCCGCGTCGCCGGCGCTGACGGTGACGGAAACGCCGCCCGGCCGCACCAGTACCCATTGGCAGAGTGCGTCGAGCAGGCCGAGGAAGCGCACCGGCCCGGGCGTTTGATGCGCGTAGTGCAGGTTGACGATCGGCGCATAGGCGGCGGGCACGTCCAGATGCGGCAGCAGCCGCTGGCTTTCCCAGGGCGGCGTCGCCAGCAGCACGGCATCCGCCGCGCCGACGGCGATCGCGTCCTCGCCGAAATCGAGCGCGGTAACGCGCCTGTCCTGCTGGACTATCCGGCGCAGCCGAGCGCCGTGGCGGATGCTACCGCCGCGCGCGGCGATGGTGGCCAGCGTGGGATCCACCAGATTGGGGCCGAGCCCGTCGCGGGCCACGAAAAGCCGCGTCGCGCCGCGCCCGCCCAGCCGGCGCAGCACCGCGCCGAGCCGGGCAGAGGAGGCTTCCTCGCTTGGCGTATTCAGCGCCGCGATGACCAGGGGATCGACAAAGCCGCGATGGAATTCCGGCCACCCGGCCATGGCCGGTCCGATCGCCCGGTCCCGCCCGGGCAGGGCGAGCTTCGCCAGCGCGACCAGCGCGCCGAAGGATAAGCCCGGCGGGCGCAGCGCCGGGTCGCGCCAGCCGAGTGGCGAGAGGGCGACGCGAAAGGCCCGGTGGTCCCGCAGGTCGAGCACCGGCAAGCCAGCCGGCTCCGGCTCCACCCAGCCATCGCGGGCGCCGATCCGCGCCAGCAGGGCCAGCGCGCGGTGATTGGCGCCGAGCAGGGCATGAGTGCCGTTATCGGTGCCGTCCGGCAGCGCCCGGGCGCGCCCGCCGGCACCCGGCGCGGCTTCGTGCAGCGCCACCGCGCGCCCCGCCTCGACCAGGGCGAGCGCGGCGGCCAGCCCCGCGACGCCCGCGCCGATCACATGCACCGTCATCCCGGCGGCCCGAGGCCGAGCGCCATCCAGGCCATGCGGAGTTTTTCCCGCGGGGTCAGCCGCGGCCGACTGCCGCGCAGCGCGAAACCACGCCCGATCAGCCGGTCCAGCAGCCGCCGATAGCCCCACATCATTACCCCGGCCGGCAGCAGCGCTTTCGGCGGATAGGCCCTGATGTCCTGCGCTGCGGTGGCGAAGCCGGCCTCGGCGCGCTTGGCCAGGCGTTCGCAGAGCGTGGCGAAGCGGGGATGGCCGACGATCGTGACGGCCGGGCCTTCGGGGATGCCTTCCGCCGCCAGCATATCGCGCGGGATATAGACCCGCTCGCGCAGCGCATCCTCATCGACGTCACGGAGAATATTGGTGAGCTGGAAGGTATGGCCCAACGCCAGCCCGAAGCCCTCGGCCTCTGGCGCGCCAAAAATCCGCACGCTCATCGCGCCGACGCTGCCGGCGACGCGGCGGCAATAGAGATCGAGCTCGGCCTCGGTCGGCAAGCGGACGGTATCGCCGGCATCGGTTTCCATGCCGGCGATCATCGCCTCGCATTCCGCCAGAGGCACGCCATAGGCCTGCCGGGCGAAGGTGAGTTCGCGGGAGAGCACGCAATCAGGCGCCGTCAGCTTGGCCCGCCAATCGGCCAGAAAGCGGCGCTTCTCGGCTTCCGGCATGGCGCCATCGGCGATGTCGTCGACCGCCCGGCAGAAGGCATAGACCCCCCAGAGCGCGCGCCGTCGCTCCCCACGCAGCGCCGCCATGCCGCGGGCGAAGGAGGAGCCGGCGCGCGAGACCCGGGCGGCGACGAGGCTGGCATCGCCGGGGCCGCTAGCCAGCGCTTCGCGGAGCGCGCCGAGGAAATCCGCCTTGCCGAGCGCGACCCGCCCCAGCACCGGATCAGCGGCACGCAGCCGCGCCAGCAGGCGCCGCGCGCAGCCGATGGTCATACCGCTTTGCAGCGCGAGGCGGCGGGAGGCGAGCAGGCGCGGCAGGATCTGCGCGCGGTCGAGTTGTTCCTCGACACGGTCGAGGGCGGCATCCAGCACTTCACGCCGGCGGGCGGTGTTGGCCTGGTCGAAGAAGGCTTCCTCGCCGCCGGCCAGGGCGAGCCAGGATTGCGGCAGGTAGACGCGGTCGATGTCGCGCCGGTCCGGCACCAGATCCTGCAGGTGATTGAGGATCTGCAGGGCGGTACAAAGCGCATCGGCGGCCGCATTGGCTGGGGCGTTGTCTGCATCGCCATGCAGGCGCAGCAGCATCCGCCCGACCGGATCGGCCGAGCGCCGGCAGTAATCAACCAGTTCCGCCCAATCGGCGTAGCGCCGCTTCACCGCATCCTGGCGGAAGGCCGAGAGCATCAGCCCGGCTTCCGCCGTCCCCGCGCCGCTGCGATGCAGGCCAGTGGCTTCCGGCATCGTGGTGCCGGGATCATCGAGCGCGCGCGCCATGGCATCGAGACGGGCGAGCTTGGCCTCAGGCGGCAGGTCCGGGCTGTCGGCGATATCGTCGGCGGTGCGGACGAAACGGTAGAAGGCCATTACCTGGGCGCGCTGCGGCTTGGCCAGCAGCCGCGAGGCGGTGGGGAAATTCTCCTCGTCATGGTCACGGCTCGGGCGGGCCGAGACAGCGGGGCTGGCGCTGACATGGGAGGTCATGCCGTCTCTGTGGCGGAAACCGCGCGGCCTTTCCAGCCCGGCTTGATGCCGAGCACCCAGAGGACCAGCGCCCACCATTGGATGGCGAGTGCCATGGCGACGATCAGCGGGTGCAGTGGTACCGTCCAAAAGGGCTCCCTCGCCCGCGCCGTGATCGCCGCGCGCAGCCCGAAGCCAAGCAGGATGGCGGCGACAGCCTGCGGCTCCGGCAGCAGTGCCCAGGGCCAGAGATGCGCCCCGGCCAACAGCACGGTCCAGATCGGCAGGCCGAGCGCCGTCGCCATCCCTTCCCGCGCATTCTTGACGAAGCCGGCCCAGCTTTCGCCAAGGTTGCGATACATTCGGCAGGCCGCCAGCGGGGCGCCGTCCACCACCTCCGTCCGCGTCCCAGCGCGGCGGAAGGCGCGGGCCAGCGCCAGCGCGTCGTGGATCACCCCGCGAATGGCGCCGTGCCCGCCGACCCGCTCATAGGCGCCGCGTTCGGCGAGCAGCAGCTGGCCGCAGGCGGCGGCGAGATCGGCCCGCTCGCTTTCCGCCCGCCCGCCGCCCGGGAGATAGCCGACCAGCAGCAGGTTGATGGCCGGCACCGTCATCGCCTCCCCCAACGAGCCGATGGCTTGCCGCGGCACGCCGGAGACGAGGCCGATCTCGCGCTCGGCGGCATGCGCGGCCAGCCGGGCCGCGGCTTCTGGGGCCAGCCGGACATCGGCATCGATGAACAACAGATGCGTGCCACGCGCCGCTTCGGCCAGCCGGGCGCAGGCATGCACCTTGCCGGTCCAGCCCGGCGGCAGGGCCGGGGCGCTGAGTAGGCGCAGGCGCGGCTCAGTGGTGGCAAGGCCGGCGACGATCGCCGCCGTGCCGTCCGAGGAGCCGTCATCCATCACCAACACTTCGGTCGCGACCCCGGTACTGGCGAGCGCGGCGGCGACGCAGGGACCGATATTCGCCGCCTCGTCGCGCGCCGGGATCAGAATGGAGACCAGTCTT
>CAITYE010000280.1 GCA_903896535.1 uncultured Paracraurococcus sp. | reverse complement strand
GAACAGCCCCCCGCCCACCAGAAAGCCGACCAACGTGCCGTTCATCCGCACATATTGCAGGTCGCGCCCGACGCGGAGCTCGATTTTTTCGGTCACCTGCGCGGTATCCCAGCCGCCGACCACCTGGGCGATGAAGGCTTCCAGCTGCTCGCGCGCGGCGGGCAGGACCGAGGCCAGGACCTTCTCTGCAGCACGGTTCAGCCGCTCTCGCGCCGCCGGGTCCTGCGCCAGCATCGCGCCGGCATTGGTCAACGCATCGGCGATCAGCGCCTGGGTCCGCCCGGACGGGTCGGCGGCGTCGGCCGCCAGCGCCGCGCGCAGCCGGGCCCAGACATCGCCGAGCCAGGCGGTGACGCTCGGGTGCGACAACCCTTCGCGTAGGGCGCGCCCGAGCGCTGCGGCGCGGGCAGGGTCGGTTTCGAGGCGCTCGATCTCGGCATTCAGCCAGACCTCAAAGGCGGCCCGCAGGTCGCTATCGGCGGCCTCCATCCGGTTCAACTCGCCGGTCACCGCGCCCAGCGCGCGGCGCGCCACCGTCGCCCCCAACGCCCAGCCCAGCAGCCGGCCGCCCTCGGCGCGGACCTTAGCTGCGATCGTCTCGCGCAGCTGATCCTCCTTCTCGACCAGCAGCCGCCGGATGCCGCCGATCGCCAGATCGAAGACCTCCTGGTGGCGGCCGCCATCGATCAGTGTGCGCAGGGCGCGGACGACCAGCCGCGTCCCGCCGGGGCCGCCCGCCAGGCGCGGCAGCAGTCGCAGCGCGAGGCGCTTCGCCCGGCCGTCCTCCACGCTGTTCAGTAGTCTCGGTAACATCCCGGCCAGCGCTTCGGCGGCCGGGCGGGCGGTGTCGGGGTCGCTCAGGAAGCGACGGAGGATTTCCGCGAGATCGAGCCGTTGGAGCACGCGGCGGACTTCGGCTTCGGTGAACACATGGTTGGCGACGAAGCGGCCAAGCCCCTGCCCAAGCCGTTCCTTCTGGCGGGGGATAATGGCGGTATGCGGGATCGGCAGGCCGAGCGGGCGGCGGAACAGCGCCGTCACCGCGAACCAGTCGGCGATGCCGCCGACCACGCCCGCCTTGGCCGCGGCTTGCAGCATATCGGTCCAGTAGCCCGGCGGCAGGCGATAGGCGAAGAGCATCAGCGCGACCATCCCCAGCAGCAGGCCGGTGGCGATGGCGCGATGCCGGGAGAGGGCGCGCTTGAGCGCCACCTCGTTCTGCGAGAGAGGGGTCATCGGGGCGGTGGGCTCATTCAGGCAGCAAGGTAGAGCAAGACCCGGTCAGACGGAATCGCCCGAATGGATCTTCCGCTTGGGCGACAAGCCCACGTCCCGGGTTAGACCACGCTTGGGCTACTGGACCTTGATGTTCAGCGTCTTTACGAAGGTTTGCCACTTGCCGCTTTCGGCGGCGAGGTAGGCCGGCCAGCGATCGAGAGGCATATCCTCCGGCGTGACGACCATCTGGTCCCATTTCGGCTTCATCTCCGGCGTGTTCATCGCCTGCCGAGCAGCCGTATTGAGTTTCTCGAGGATCGGCTTCGGTGTTCCGGACGGAGCCAGCATTGCGATGTGCTCGACCACCTCGAAACCGGGATAGCCCTGCTCGGCAATGGTGGGGACGGCTGGGGTGAGCGGGCTGCGCTGGGCCGTGGCGACGCCGAGCGGGCGCAGGTCGCCCGAGGCCAACAGACCCATCACCGCCGAGGCCGGCATAAACAGTAGATTGGCTTCGCCCGCGACGACCGCTTGGATTGCCGGGCCACCGCCCCGATAGCCGATATCGGCCACCGCGAAGCCGCCCTGCCGCCCCAGCATCTCGTAGGCCATGTGGGTGGTCGACCCGGTGCCGGGATTGGCGAAGGTTAGGTTCTGGTTCGGCTGCTTTGCCATGGCGACAAAATCGGCCAGACTCTTTGCAGGGCTCTGCCGGCCCACCATCATGAAGATCGGCATCGACATTAGCAGGCCGACGCCATCGAAGGCTTGCGCCACGTCGAAGCCAAGATTGTAGATCCAGGGCGCGATCGCGTAGGTGCTGTTGGGCGCGACGACGACCGTATAACCATCCGGCTTCTGCCGCGCGGCATGGGCAAGACCAATGGTGCCATTGGCGCCAACCCGGTTCTCCACCAGGACCGTTTGGCCGAGATCGGAGGACAGGCGCTGGGCGAGCACGCGGGCAAAGGCGTCGGTAGAGCCTCCGGGCCCCCACGGCACTAGGATCGTCACCGGCCGGTTCGGCCAGGGCGCTTCCTGGGCCAGTGCGGGTGCGGCGAGCAAGCCTACCCCGACCAGGGCTTGGCGACGGCTGAGCATGGACATGGTTTCTCCCTCGCGGGCGGTCTCATGCTGAGGATGGCCGCCCTTGCGGCAGAATGATAACGCCGCCGCCGGCAGGCGGCGCAAGGGGCCTCAGACCGCGGGCTTATAGCGGGCCATGGCTGCAACGATCATCCGCTTCGCCTCTGCCGCATCGCCCCAGCCCTTCATCTTCACCCATTTGCCGGGCTCGAGATCCTTGTAGTGCTCGAAGAAGTGCTGAATCTGCTCCAGCGTGATGGGGGGAAGGTCGGTGTAGTTGTGAATCCCGGCATAGCGCTGGGTCAGCTTGGGCGAGGGGACGGCAATGATCTTTTCGTCGCCGCCACCGTCATCCTCCATCTTGAGCACGCCGACCGGACGCACGCTGAGATAGGCGCCCGGCACGATAGGGCGAGTATTGGCGATCAGCACATCGATCGGGTCGCCATCTTCGCTCATCGTATGAGGGATGAAGCCATAATTCCCTGGATAGCGCATCGGCGTGTAGAGAAAGCGATCGACGAAGATCGTCCCGGCGGCCTTGTCCATCTCGTACTTGATCGGCTCGCCGCCGATCGCGACCTCGACGATCACGTTCACATCGTCGGGCGGGTTTTTCCCCGTGGGGATGGCATCGATCCGCATGGCGGCCTCCGGGCACCGGTAAGGGGCGGACGCGCTGTACCGGTTCAAACCATTGGATGCCAGATGGCAGCGGCTGAGAAGATAATTATGTCAGCGTGTCGTAATATTCTTGTTTTAAGTATACAAAACACTCCATATTTCTCCCGAGCCTCCCGATCGGGTAGAGAGACGTGCAGGACCCAGCCCACCCCCGACACCGCCTTCCCGGCCTCGAAGCCCTCCGCGGCCTTGCCGCCCTGGCGGTTGCCCTGCATCACATCGGCGTGGAGAGCTTCGCCCCGCGCCTGCCCCTGCTGCCGCAAGCCTATCTCGCGGTTGATCTCTTCTTCGTCCTGAGCGGCTTCGTCATCGCCCTGGCCTATGAGCAGGAGATGCGGCGGGGTCTCTCCCCTGCCGGCTTCCTGCGCCGCAGGTTGATCCGCCTTTACCCGCTGTTCCTGTTGAGCCTTGTCTTGGCCCTTCTCGCCGCAGGGCTTGGTTGGCTGCTCGGAGTCCCGCTGGGCGGACCCTTGCTGTTGGCCGGGCTGCCGGCGGCCTTGCTGCTTCTGCCGCTGCCACTGCCGGCCACCGGGCACGCTTGGCGGCCGGTGGTGCCGCTCAACCCGGCGGCGTGGTCGCTCTCGATCGAAATCTGGGGCAATTTCTTCTACGCCCTGCTGCTGCCCTGGCTGAAAGGCCGGCGGCTGCTGCTGATCCTGGGCGGTGCCGCGCTGGCGCTCATCGCGCTGCGGCTCGGTCGCCACAACAGCATGAATATCGGTGCCGGCTGGTATGGTTATGAAGCGGGCTGGGCGCGCTTTGCAGTTGGCTTCACCGCCGGCCTGCTGCTGTGCCGCCTTTGGCAAAAGGGCCGCGTCCCGACCCTCTGCGGCTGGCCCCTGCTGCTCGCTGCGGGCGCGGCGCTCGTGGCGCTTTGGACCGGGCTGGGCGGCGGCGCGGTGATGGAGTTGGGCGCCGTCCTGTTGCTGTGCCCGGCGGTGGTCCTGGCTGGTGCGACGATCCGCCTGTCGGGGGCGGCGGCGCGCCTGGCGACGCAACTCGGCCGCCTGTCCTATCCCGTCTATATCCTGCATTGGCCGATGCTTTACTTGGCTGGCGTGCTGCTCGGCGCAACCGAAATCGACTCCAGGGCGGCGCCGGTGCTCAGCACCCTGGCGCTGCTTACCCTGGTCCTGCTCACCGCCGCTGTCGCCGAACGCCGGGTGGATCGGCCGCTTCGCGCTTGGCTCGGGCGCGGGGGAATGCCGTCGCCACAGGCGCCGGCCTTCGCCCCAGCCGCCGCGCTTCAGCAGGCCAGGTAGCCGCCATCGACGTGCAACTCGGCCCCGGTGATGTAGCTCGCCTCGTCCGAGGCAAGGAACAGCACCGCGTTGGCAACCTCATCCACCTCGCCCGAACGGCCGAGCGGCACATGGCCAAGCATCTTGGCGCGAAAGACCGGATCGGCCGTCGCGCCAGAGGTTCGCATCGGTGGCATGAGGCCGGGATGCACGCTGTTCACCCGAATGCCCGCCGGCCCTTCTTGCGTCGCCACCGACTTGGTCAGCAGCCGCACCGCGGCTTTGGAGGCATTGTAGCCGCAATGGATGCGCTCCTGCCCCACCACGCCGGAGATTGAGGAGAAGTTCACGATCGCCCCGCCGCCCTTGCCGCGCATGGCGGCCACCGCGTGCTTGGTGCCGAGGAAGACGCCACGGCCGTTGACCGCCATGAGGCGGTCCCAAAGACCGGTATCGTAAAGGTCGTTGGTCGCGCTACCGCTGATGCCGGCATTGTTCACCAGAATATCGAGCCGTCCCCATGCGCCGGTCACCTCGGCGACCGCCGCTTCCCATTGCGGCTCCTCGGTGACGTCGAGGCGGAGGAAGCGGGCAACCCCGCCGGCTTTCTCGATCTCGGCCACCACCGCCCGGCCTTCGGCCTCCAGCATGTCGGCGACCGCCACCTTGGCTCCCTCGCGCGCGAAGAGCCGCGCCGTTGCCGCCCCCATGCCGGAAGCAGCGCCGCTGATCAGCGCGGTCTTGTCCTTGAGCCGCATGATGGCCTCCCTTGTTTGGTTCAGTCGAACTTTACGCCCGAGGTCTTGACCACATCGCGCCAGACGGCGCTGTCCTCGGCGATGAAGCGGGCGAAATCCGGCATCGACAGCCAATGGGCCTGGGCGCCCTGCTGCTGCAGCGCCTCGCGCAGAGCCGGCTGCTCACTGGCGTCTTTGTAGGCGGCAGAGAGGCGGTCGAGGATCGGCTGCGGCGTGCCGCGTGGTGCCACCGCGCAGTACCAGTTTTCCGCCAGCAGCTTCGGGAAGCCGTATTCGCCTGTAGTCGGCAGGTCCGGCAAGGTCGGGCTACGTTTGCGCGCGGCCAGCGCGAGCGGGACGATGGCATTCGCTTTGATGTGCGGCAGCAGCGGCGGCAGGTCGGCAAAGAGCAGTTGGATCTGCCCGCCGACCAGATCGGTGATCGCCGGCGCGGCGCCGCGGTAGAGCACCACCTCAACCTGCGCTCCGGTCAGGCTTTTGAACAGATAGGCGGTCAGATGGCTGATGCCAGCCCCGCCGGCGGTGCCGATGTTCAGGCTGCCCGGCTTGCGGCGGGCCAGTTCCAGCAGTTCGGGCAGCGTCTTGGCGCCGATCCCTGGATGCGCGACCAGCGCTTCGGGGACCAGCGTCACCGGGGTGATCTGCGCCACATCCTCGGGCACGCGATAGGGCATGCTGGCCTGCACATGCGGTGCGATGACCAGCGACCCGCCATCGATGGTGCCGAGCGTATAGCCATCGGCTGGCGATTTCAGCACGTAGTCGGTGCCAATGACGCCAGAGCCACCGGCACGGTTCTCAACCAGCACTGTTCCCTTGAGCGCGGCGGCCAGCGGCTGCGCGTAGAGCCGGGCGAAGATGTCGTTCGGCCCGCCCGGCGGGTAGGGCACGATGGTCCGGATCGGCCGGTTCGGCCAATCGGCCTGGGCTCGGGCCAGCATTGGCACGGCGGCCAAGGGGGCTCCGAGCAGGGCTCTGCGGTGCATCGCGTTTCCTCATTGTATGGCGCTTAGCCGGGATGATGCCGGCCCAATGAAGGCCCGCCAAGACCTCGACAGCGATGCCTGGGCGGGAGAGAAACGGTTGATGCCGCCCACCGACCGTCCTGCCGCCACCCTGGGCGCCATCCTGCGCGTCTTCACCGCCATGGGGTTGGCGAGCTTCGGCGGCGGACTCTCTGGTTGGATGCATCGCGAGGTGGTTGAGAAGCGCGGCTGGCTGAGCGAGGAGAGCTTCCTGGCCGGCCTCGCCCTGGCGCAGGTGCTGCCCGGCCCGAACAGCGCCAACCTCGCGCTCTATATTGGCCAGCAACTGCGCGGCTGGCCCGGTGCGACGGCCGCTGCCCTGGGCATTCTCGGCCCACCGCTCCTGATCATCCTGGGCTTGGCCGTCCTTTATGCCCGCTTCGCAGCGACGCCTGGGCTTGGCTTCGTGCTGGCGGGCGTCGCGGCGGCGGGGCTGGCCAACCAGTTGATCACTGGCCTCAAGACCGCCAGCCGCATGCGTGGGCTCTGGCCCTGGGCCATCGCGGCCGCGGCCTTTGTCGCGATCGGTCTGCTGCGCTGGCCGATGATCCCGGTGGTTGCCGTGCTGCTCCCGGCCAGCCTTGGATGTGCCTTCCTGACGCGGTCGCGCCATGGATAGGCTGTTGGCCTTGCTGTTGGTCTTCGCGCCGCTCTCGCTGCTGTCGGTCGGGGGCGGCACCTCGATCTTTGCCGAGATGCAGCGCCAATCGGTTGAGGTGCATGGCTGGGTGAGCGATGCCCAGTTCACGGATCTTTTTGCTGTCTCCCGCGCTGCGCCCGGTCCCGGTTCCTTGATCTGCGCGCTGATCGGCTGGCAGGCAGCGGGTTTTGCCGGTGCCGTGGTCGCCGCCATCGGACTTTACCTGCCATCTTCGTTGATCCTGCTCGCTGTCGGCGCCTGGTGGCGGCGGGCCGGGGAGAGCCCGGCGCGGCGCGTGATTGAGCGCGCGCTGGCGCCGCTTGCGGTCGGCCTGGTCTGCGCCGGGGTGGCCGCGCTGATGCGGGCGGCCGGCGGGCTGGAATGGGCGACACTCGGCTTGGCCACCCTGGCCTTGCACCGGGGTGCCAGCCCTTATCTGATTGTCATTGTCGCCGCCGCTGGCTTTGCCGGATTGCGGGCGGTGGGGCTGCTCGGCGGTTGACGTGAGCGCCGCCGGCCCCGATGCTCGTGCCCAAGAAATTTGGTATCAAACGGATTGGGAGAGCGCGCCATGGCCGATCAGCAGGTATTCGTTGAACACGGCTTCGATGGTGATGTGCATGTGCTCCGCATCGCCAATCCGCCGGTCAATACGCTGCGCACCGAGGTGCGCGCCGGGCTGCTTGCAGGCCTCCAGCGCGCGACTCGTGAGGGCGCGCGGGCCATTGTGCTGATCGGCACCGGCCGCGGCTTCTCCGCCGGGGCGGAGATGACCGAGTTCGGTAAACCGCGGAAGCCGCCCTCCCTGAACGAGGTCTTCGAGGCGATTGAGCAGTCGAAGGTGCCGGTGGTCGCGGCGATCCAGGGCAATGCGCTGGGCGGTGGGCTGGAACTCGCGCTGGCCTGCCATGCGCGCGTCGCCGGCAAGGGTGCGGTTCTTGGCCTGCCGGAGGTCAAGCGCGGCTTTGTCCCCGGCGCCGGCGGCACCCAGCGGCTGCCCCGGCTGATCGGGATGGAGGCGCTGCGGCTGATTGTGTCCGGCGACCCCGTCGGGCCGGAGGAAGCGCAGCGCCTGGGTTTCGTCGATGCGGTGCTGTCCGGCGAGCTGGAGCATGCTGCCATGGCCTGGGCGCGGGCCCATTCGGGGGATCGCTTCGTGCTGGCACGCAACCGCACCGATCGGATCAAGGACTATAATGCTGCCGCCTTCGACGAGGCGGCGAAGAAACTGACCGCCCGCAGCCGCGGCCAGGAAAGCCCGAAGGGTTGCGTCGCCGCCGTACGCGCCGCCTTCACCCTGCCCTTCGAGGAGGGCCTGAACGTCGAGCGCGAGCAGTTCACGACCCTGGTGCAGGGTGAACAGAGCCAGGCGCTCCGGCACATCTTCTTCGGCGAACGTGAGGCGCAGCGCGTCCCCGACCTGCCCGCCGATGCCGAGTCCCTGCCTGTGCACAAGCTGGTGGTGATTGGCGGCGGTACCATGGGCGGCGGCATCGCTATGTCAGCGGCCAATTTCGGCCTGCCGGTGACTATCGTCGAGACCACCGAGGAGGCGCTGCAGAAGGGCCTCGCCCGCTGCGAGGCGAACTGGCAGCGCACGGTTAAATCGGGCCGACTGAGCGAGGCGGATTACGCTAAGCGCAGGGCGCTGCTGTCCGGCACCACCGATTTCGAGAAGGCGGTGGGCGAGGCCGATCTGGTGATCGAAGCGGTCTTCGAGAACATGGCCGTGAAGAAGGAAGTCTTCGCCCGGCTGGATAAGGCTGCGCGGCCCGGCATCGTGCTGGCCTCGAATACCTCGACCCTCTCGATCGACGAGATCGCCTCGGCCACCAAGCGGCCGGAACTGGTGATCGGGATGCATTTCTTCTCCCCGGCCAATGTGATGCGGCTGCTGGAGAATGTGCGCGGCGCCAAGACCAGCGCAGCGGCGATCGCCACCGCCACCGAGGTCGGCAAGCGGATCGGTAAGC
Source organism: uncultured Paracraurococcus sp. (assembly GCA_903896535.1). Classification (GTDB taxonomy): domain Bacteria; phylum Pseudomonadota; class Alphaproteobacteria; order Acetobacterales; family Acetobacteraceae; genus CAITYE01. The sequence goes on along the minus strand of CAITYE010000280.1, from coordinate 2,388 downwards.
TGCCGGTGCTGGTTGGGAATTGCGACGGCTTTGTCGGCAACCGCATGACCGGCAAGCGCGGGCCGCAGCTGGAAAAGCTGCTGCTGGAAGGCTGCCTGCCGCAGGATATCGACCGAGTGATGGAAGGCTACGGCATGGCGATGGGGCCGCTGGCCACCGGCGACCTCGCTGGGCTCGATATCGGTGCGGCTGTTCGCAAGGCGCGCGGCACGGTCGCGCCCATCGCCGATGCCGTGGTCGCGGCCGGGCGGCTGGGCCAGAAGACCAGCAAGGGCTGGTACGATTACGACGCCGAGCGTCGCCGGAGCCCGTCGAAGGAGGTCGAGGCGATCATCCTGGATGTCGCCGAGAAGATGCAGGTCCGTCGACGCAAGATCGAGGATCAGGAGATCCTGGAGCGGCTGCTGCTGCCGATGGTCAACGAAGGCGCGCGCATCCTGGAAGAAGGCGTCGCCTATCGCCCGATTGATATCGACGTGATCTTCGCCAATGGCTTCGGCTGGCCGGCCTTCCGGGGTGGCCCGATGTTCTGGGCGGACCGGATGGGCTTGCGGACGGTGCGCGATAAGCTGGCGCACTACGCAGCCACCACCGGCGATGCGAATATGCAACCCGCCGCGCTGATCGAGACGCTGGCCGCCTCCGGCGGCAGCTTCGCCACCATGAAGGGCGCGGCCAAGGGCTGAGCGCTGTTATCAGGAGAGACCGATGGACCTCCGTTTTACCGACGAAGAAATCGCCTTCCGCCAGGAGGTTCGCGACTTCATCGCCCGGGAACTGCCGCAGGAGACGCATGCGCGCATGCGTTCTGGCCGGTCGCCGACCAAGCAGCAGGTGGTGGATTGGCAGCGCAAGCTGAATGCGCGCGGCTGGGCCACCCCGGAATGGCCGGTGGAACATGGCGGCCCGAAATGGACGCTGGCCATGCGCTACATCTTCCGCGAGGAGTTGCAGCAGGCCTCGGCGCCGCAGCCGCTGGCCTTCAACACCAATATGTGCGGCCCGGTGATCATCGCCTTCGGGACCGAGGCACAGAAGCAGCGCTTCCTGCCGCGCATGGCCAATCTGGACGATTGGTGGTGCCAGGGCTTCTCCGAACCCGGTGCCGGCTCCGACCTCGCTGGCCTCAAGACGCGGGCGGTGCGGCAGGGCGATCACTATATCGTCAACGGCCAGAAGACCTGGACCACGCTCGCCCAGCACGCTGACTGGATCTTCCTGCTGGTTCGCACCGACCCGGTGGCCAAGAAGCAGGAGGGAATCTCGTTCCTGCTTTGCGACATGAAGACGCCCGGGATCACCGTCCGGCCGATCATCACGATCGAAGGCGGGCACGAGGTGAATGAGGTTTTTTTCGACGACGTGAAGGTGCCGGCCGAGAATCTGGTGGGTGCGGAGAATAAGGGCTGGGACTGCGCCAAATTCCTGCTGGGCAATGAGCGCTTCGGCCAGGCCCGGGTCGGTGCCAGCCGCGAGCGTATCCGCCGCCTCAAGGCGATCGCTGCGACTGAGAGCCTGGATGGCGGCAAGCCGTTGATGCAGGACCCGGAATTTGCCCGCAAGGTGACGGAGATCGAGGTCGAGCTGAAGGCGCTGGAGATGACGGTGATGCGCGTCATCGCCAATGCAGAGAAGCGCACAGACAACAAGCCCGATCCGGCGACCAGCGTATTGAAGATCAAGGGCACCGAGATCCAGCAGATGTGTTCCGAGTTGCTGATGTACGCAGCCGGCCCCTATGCCTGGATCGACGGCGATCCCGAGGGGGAGGGGAGCAACGATCTCGACGTCGCCCCTGACTGGGCCTTCGGCCTCGCCGGCGTCTACTTCAATTGGCGCAAGCAGAGCATCTACGGCGGCTCCAACGAGATCCAGCGCAACATCATGGCCAAGGCCTTCCTGGGCCTCTGAGGGACACATGGACTTCGACCTGAGCGAGGAGCAGCGCCTGCTGCAGGACAGCGTCGCCAAGCTGCTGGCCGATACCTACGGGTTCGAGCAGCGCCGGGCGGCGATGAAGACAGCCGAAGGCTGGTCGGCCGTGAGCTGGGCGCAGATGGCCGAGCTCGGCCTGCTCGGCCTGCCCTTCGCTGAAGACGAGGGCGGCTTCGGCGGCGGGGCGGTGGAGACGATGCTCGTCGCAGAGCAACTCGGCCGCGCCATCTCGCTTGAGCCCTGGATAACGACCGTGGTCCTGGGCGGCGGCTTTCTCCGCCACGGTGCTACGGCAGCTGAACGTGCTGCACTGGTGCCGGCGATCGCTGCCGGGGAGTTGCGGCTCGCCTTCGCCCATACCGAACGCCAGTCCCGCTACGACCTGTTCGACGTGATGACGACGGCCAGGCGCGACGGTGACGGCTGGCGGCTCTCTGGGCGCAAGGGCATGGT